>JBAVQO010000402.1:0-9092 GCA_049694135.1 Gillisia sp.
GCTTTCTTTAATGTTGTAAACTGGGAAGAAGTATCTTCAAGATATGCGAAGCATAAATAATTGACTTTATTACCAACAAAAAAAGCGCGTTTGCTATAACAAACGCGCTTTTTTTGTTAACACTATAAAATAAAAAAAGGCGGATGAGAATCCACCTTTTTTTGCCCCAAATCTACCATGAACTTAACCTACTTATGCTATGGCTTTGCTAATATACATGATAACTTAAACCACGCAAACAGTTTTAGACGAACGGCTCAAATATTAGTTAAACGGCACTTTTTAAAATTTTTAGGTCAATATGCTCTGTCGCTGTTTCCTTCGTAAAAGTTAATAAAGGCGCGGTTTACCACGCGATTTCCTCCAAAAGTGGGGTAGTTGCCGGTAAAATACCAATCTCCCAAATTTTTAGGACATGCCTTATGCAGATTTTCTACCGTTTGATAAATAATATGTACTTCAGTTTTTATTTCCGGCTCGCTTAGTAATTCTGAAATCTTAGCTGAGATTTGTTTATCTGTAAAGGGTTGGTAGATTTCTTTTACAAAATTTTGCACTTCCTGATCATCAAGATCCACCTGTTCCTTGCATTTATTGTAAACCGACTCTACAATATCGTATTGATTATTGTCCTTCAGCAATTCCAGCGCGGCTCTAAAAGCAACAAGATCTTCGAGTCTTGCCATGTCTATTCCATAACAATCGGGATAACGTATTTGAGGAGCAGAAGAAACCACCACCAGTTTTTTCGGATTCAGGCGATCCAGCATTTTTATGATACTTTTTTTAAGTGTTGTTCCTCTAACAATGCTGTCATCGATAATCACGAGGTTGTCGGTAGGTTTTACAACTCCATAAGTGACATCATAAACGTGTGCCACCAAATCGTCCCGTCCGCTGTCTTCTGTAATGAAGGTGCGGAGCTTTACGTCTTTAATAGCGATTTTTTCCGTTCGTAATTTATAGGCAAGAATTTGTTTCAGCCGCTCATCGGTCAGGTTTTCCTTTTCTGCCAGAATAGTGTCTGTTTTCTGCAGATTGAGTTCATCCTGGGCGGCTTCTACCATTCCATAAAAGGATGTTTCCGCCGTATTTGGAATATAGGAAAAAACGGTATTTATGGTGTTGTGGTCTATAGACTTTAAAACTTCAGGCATCAAAAGTCGCCCCAGCATCTTTCGCTCTTTGTAGATTTCCGCATCGCTTCCGCGGGAAAAATAAATCCGTTCGAAGGAACAGGCTTTGCGTTCTATAGGTTCAATAATCTGTTTGATGGAAACTTCGCCGCTTTTTTTAGTGATAATCGCGTGTCCCGGTTCGAGCCCCTGCACATCTTCAAAATCTACATTAAAAACGGTTTGAATCACGGGTCTTTCTGAAGCAACTACCACGATTTCATCGTCTTTATAATAGTAAGCAGGACGAATTCCTGCAGGATCACGCAAAACAAAGGAGTCGCCGTGGCCTAACAACCCGGCCATAGCGTAACCACCATCCCAGTTTTTAGCCGATTTTCGCAAAATTTTCGCCACTTTTAGCTGATCTGCGATCAGGGGAGAAGCTTCTACTTTTGAATAGCCTTCTTTTTTAAGTTTTTTATAAAGTTTTCTTACTTCATCATCCAGAAAATGACCTATTTTTTCCATCACCGTAACGGTATCGGCTTTTTCCTTTGGATGCTGCCCTAATTCCACCAGGTTGTCAAACAGCTGAAAGACGTTGGTCATATTGAAGTTTCCGGCAACGATCAAATTCCTGTGCATCCAGTTGTTTTGCCTCAAAAACGGATGTACACTTTCTATGCTGTTTTTTCCGAAGGTGCCATAGCGAACATGACCGAGTAACAATTCGCCCACGTAAGGAATGTTTCTTTTTTGAAGCGTAACATCATCGGCATATTCGGGATGTTCTGCCAGTTCCAGGTTAATGCGCTCGTTTATCTGTGCAAAAATATCCTGAATAGGTTGTGCGGCATTAGATCTTAACCGGCTTATATATCTGTACCCGGGAGGAGTGTCGAGCTTGATGCTCGCAAAACCGGCCCCGTCCTGCCCGCGATTATGCTGCTTTTCCATCATGAGGTACATCTTATTTATTCCATAAAATGCACTTCCATACTTTTCTTTATAGAATTCCAACGGCTTGAGTAACCTGATAAGGGCAATTCCGCATTCGTGTTTTAAAGCATCACTCATAATTACTATTAGGGCTTAGGTAGTTTTTATAGTCAGCAAAAAAGCCCTGAAATTACAGGGCTTTAGTTGAAGTTAATTCTATATCAAATTGTGTTAAGTTTTTAAACTCTTTCAGGCGGTGTTCAATTTCATCTTTTCCAAGATCTATCATTCTTTCAGTTCCGAATTTTTCAACACAAAACGAGGCCAGTGTGGAGCCGTAAATAATGGCATTTTTCATATTATTAAAGGAAATGTCGCCCGTGGTGGCCAAATATCCCGAAAATCCTCCTGCGAAAGTATCGCCGGCTCCCGTAGGGTCAAAAACCTCTTCTAAAGGTAAAGCGGGTGCAAAAAAGATCTGGTCGTTATGAAATAAAAGTGCTCCATGTTCCCCTTTTTTGATCACCACATACTTGGGCCCCATTTTTTCTATGGCACGGGCGGCTTTTACCAGCGAATGTTCATTGGTTAGCTGCCTAGCTTCTTCATCGTTAATGGTAATAACATCTACTTTGGCAATTACTTTCATTAAATCGTCCCAGGTGTTGTCCATCCAAAAGTTCATAGTATCTAAAACTACCAATTTCGGATTCTCAATCTGTTCCAGAACACTCAGCTGTACAAGCGGGTGCAGGTTCCCCAGCATCACAATTTCTGAATCCTTATAATTATCTGGAACTACCGGTTTAAAATCGGCCAGTACATTTAACTGAGTGTCCAGGGTGTCGCGGGTGTTCAGGTCGTTATGATATTTTCCTTTCCAGAAGAAGGTTTTTCCTCCTTTTACCACTTCAATTCCCTGAGTGTTAATCTCTTTTTTGCCAAAAAGCTGCAGATATTCTTCAGGAAAATCTTCTCCTACTATAGAAACTATAGCATTATCGATGTTGAAATTCGAGGAGGCCAAACCGATGTAAGTGGCAGCCCCACCCAATATTTTATCGGTTTTCCCAAAAGGAGTTTCGATGGCATCAAAGGCTACGGTCCCTACTATAAGTAATTTGCTCATGTCTTTAATTGAAAATTTGCTGCAAATATACGGTTTTGTTTTCCAAGCATTAAGCCAGAAAGAATTTTTTTGAGCGACCAAAAGGAGTGGTTATTCTTCGAATCCCTGATCTATCAGGAGTCGCGGTTTTTTTGATGCCGCCACAGCCAGGGCATCGCAACGCTCGTTTTGGGGATGATCGTTGTGCCCCTTAATCCACTTAAAGATCACCTTATGTTTTCGATATTCGCTAAGAAAGGCTTTCCATAGATCGGTGTTCTTGCGGTCTTTAAAATTTTTCTTTTCCCAGTTAAAAACCCATCCTTTATTTACCGCGTCTGCCACGTATCTGGAATCGGTAAAAACCACGATCTGAACGCCGGACTTTTTGATTTTTCTAAGTCCTTCTATTACCGCGAGCAATTCCATCCGGTTATTGGTAGTATGTTTAAAGCCCTGGGCAAATTCTTTTCTATAGGGCTTTCCCACCCATTCCATAACAATACCGAAACCTCCCGGGCCCGGATTGCCTCGTGCAGCCCCGTCGGTATACATATGCACCAGATCGTTGTTCAATTTGATTGCTTTTGTAAAAGGGTTTCTATTGTTTTCGGGAAATGGAGGTATTCCAGGTCGTGAATTCTTTTTGCCAGGGTAGAAGGAGTATCTTCTTCATTAATATTCAATGTGGTTTGAAAGATGGTGGAACCTTCATCGTAGTTTTCATTTACATAATGAATGGTTATACCCGAACTGGTGTCGCCGTTTGCAATAACAGATTGATGTACGAGATCGCCGTACATTCCTTTTCCTCCATATTTGGGAAGAAGAGCAGGATGAATATTGATCACTTTCTTGGGGAACTTCTTAAGAATTTTTGATGGGAACAACCATAGAAAACCCGCAAGAACGATGAGATCGGGTTTCATATCGCAAAGCAAATTCAGAACTTCATTGGTCTCATAAAAAGATTCCCTGTCGAAATGCAGTGCTTTAATGTTTAATTTATGGGCTCTTTCCAGCACTTTCGCGCTGCGTTTATTTGAAAAAACCGCTATAACTTTAGCGAAATCGGTATTATTAAAGTATTTAATTATGTTTTCTGCATTTGTTCCGGAACCCGACGCGAAAATCACAATTTTTTTAGCAGGGTTAGATGTGGATGCTTTCAAAACGGCCGTGTTAACAATTATTAAGGGTAAAAATAAATGGTTTAAATGAAATTTCCGTAAATTACCTTCACATTTTTAAAGTAAAATCAGGTTTTAAAATAAAGTTTTTTATTTTTGCCACTTAATCAAAATTTAAATAAAATTATTATGTCAGACATTGCATCAAGAGTAAAAGCGATTATCGTTGACAAATTAGGAGTTGACGAGAATGAAGTTGTAAACGAAGCCAGCTTCACCAACGACTTGGGCGCTGATTCATTAGACACTGTGGAATTGATCATGGAATTCGAAAAAGAATTCGATATCCAGATTCCGGATGACCAGGCTGAAAATATTGCCACAGTTGGTCAGGCAATTTCTTATATTGAAAACGCAAAATAAAAAGAGTAGTATTATATGGAGTTAAAGCGAGTTGTAGTTACAGGCTTGGGAGCCCTTACACCAATTGGTAACAATGTTGAAGAATATTGGAACGCATTAGTTGCCGGAAAAAGTGGTTCTGCCCCCATCACCTATTTCGATACCGAAAAGTTCAAAACTAAATTCGCTTGTGAACTCAAAAATTTTGATGTTCTTGATTTTTTTGATCGCAAGGAGGCCAGAAAGTTAGATCGATTCGCCCAATATGCCATTGTAGCTTCAGATGAAGCTATAAAAGATTCCGGGATAGACCTGGATGTGGTAGATAAATACCGCGTAGGAGTTATCTGGGGAGCGGGTATTGGAGGTCTGGAAACTTTTCAGGAAGAAGTAAAGAACTTCGCTAACGGCGATGGAACTCCGAGATTTAATCCCTTTTTTATTCCGAAGATGATCGCAGATATTGCCCCCGGTAATATCTCGATTCGTCATGGGTTTATGGGGCCTAATTACACCACGGTTTCTGCTTGTGCATCTGCTGCTAATGCGATGATAGATGCATTAAATTATATTCGTTTGGGTTACAGTGATGTGATTGTTTCCGGAGGTTCGGAAGCTGCCGTCACCCAGGCCGGAATGGGCGGATTTAATGCCATGCATGCATTGTCTACCCGAAATGAAAGTCCCGAAACCGCTTCAAGACCTTTTGATGCTACCCGCGATGGGTTTGTATTAGGGGAAGGAGCCGGCGCTTTAATTCTGGAAGAATACGAGCACGCTAAAGCGCGAGGAGCTAAAATTTACGCCGAATTTATTGGTGGAGGTTTATCTTCAGATGCTTATCATATGACCGCCCCACATCCTGAAGGAAACGGAGTGGTTGCCGTGATGGAAAATTGTCTTAGAAATGCCGAATTGAATCCGGAAGATGTAGATGCCATTAATACTCATGGAACTTCTACTCCTTTGGGAGATGTTGCCGAGTTAAAAGCAATAGGAAAAGTTTTTGGCGAACACGCTAAAGATATCAATATCAATTCCACCAAATCTATGACTGGCCATTTGTTAGGAGCTGCGGGTGCTATTGAAGCCATTTCTTCTATTTTATCTATGAAGTATGGAATCGTACCACCTACCATTAATCATGAACATAAAGATGAAAATATTGATCCTGAGTTAAACCTCACCCTTAATACGGCGCAAAAGAGAGATGTCAATATCGTTATGAGCAATACCTTTGGTTTTGGCGGTCACAATGCCTGTGTGCTGTTTAAAAAATTTGACGAATAGCAAATTTCAATATGAGTGTTATTCGTAACATATTAAATTCCCGTTCTTCTAAAGACGGGAATTTTTTTTCAGCTATTCAAAATATTCTGGGATTCAAGCCAAAGAATATTTCTCATTATCAAAAGGCGTTTACTCACAGGTCTTTAAACCAGAAAGACGAAGAAGGTAATGCGGTAAATTTTGAACGCATGGAATTTTTGGGCGATGCCATGCTAAGCGCGGTGGTGGCTGCCTATCTTTTTAAGACAGTTCCGGGTGGAAACGAAGGGTATCTAACGAAAATGCGCTCGAAAGTAGTAAGTAGAAAGCATTTGAATGAACTGGGAAAAGATCTAAGCTTAATAGATTTTGTGCAAACCAATATCCCAAAAAGTCAGTTTGGCGCCAATATCCATGGGAATCTGTTTGAATCTTTAATAGGAGCCATTTATTGGGACCGGGGTTATAAATACTGCAGAAAATTTATCTACGATCGCGTCATAAATCCTTACGTAGATATTGAACAACTGGAAGGCAAGGTGATCAGTTACAAAAGTTTGCTCATCGAATGGTGTCAAAAAACCAAGAAAGAGTTTAACTACGAAGTGTATGAAGATACCGGAAAAGATGAAATGAAGCATTTCGCGGTAAAACTTCGAATTGATGATAGGGTGGTGGCAAAAGCCCGGGCAACTTCAAAAAAGAAAGCTGAAGAAAAAGCTTCAAAAAGAGCGTACTATGCTTTTCAAAACAAGATCGATTCCGATTAAATCACTGTCTTTTTACGATAACGTTTTCGTAGAAAAATTCCAAAAAATCAGCCGAAATTCTTAGAATTTGGCATTCTTATTTTATCTTTAGCGTTAAAGTTAACGAATATGCTGTCCCACAAATTGCAGCTGGAAGATGTGGAAGAGGATTATCTTTTGATAGCCATTCATAGCTCTGTAGAAGAATATAAAATAGCTTATTATTTAAATAAGTTTTTACAGATCGGGTTAAAAAGATCTGCCGTAGATGTGGATTTTAATCATGGAACGATCCAGGCTTCCTATCCGCTGTTCTATTTCAAAGAAAAAGATAAATACCGCAGTTTTTTTTTAGTAAAAAACAAACACAGAGGTGCGGTAAAAAAAGTGGTAAGTTCAGGATCCCTTTTTATTGAAGAAGAGGAAAATTCAAGGAGTACCTATCTTATTCCCGAACATAAAGACGTGGATTATTTTTTAAAAATAGAAGATGATTCCTCCTTAAAAGAACGAGAACTATTGCAACAAATAGCCTCCATTCCAAATATAATCACCAGCTATTCAATAGATCCGAACATACTTAAATCTAAGAATAATTTAATTTTTGAATAAAATAACAATAATGCCAATAACCAAAAGAACAAAAATTGTAGCCACCCTTGGTCCTGCCACCAGTGAAAAATCTGTGCTGAAAGATATGCTGACAGAAGGAGTGAATGTTTTCAGGATCAACTTTTCGCATGCCAATTATGATGATGTTAAGGAACGAATACAAATGATTCGCGAACTTAACGAAGAATATGGATTTAGTGCAGCGATCCTAGCCGATTTGCAGGGGCCTAAGTTGAGGGTTGGAAAGATGAAAGAGGAGGTGGTGGTAAATCCCGGCGACAGAATAACCTTTGCTACCGGAAAAGAATTTAGTGGTACTGCTTCCCGGGTATATATGAATTACGATACCTTCCCCCAGGATGTAAAACCCGGAGAGCGTATTTTGCTGGATGACGGAAAACTTATCTTCGAGATCGTAAGCACCAACAGAAAAGATGAAGTAGTTGCCAAAGTGATTCAGGGAGGTCCTTTAAAATCTAAAAAAGGAGTGAACCTTCCCAATACCAATATTTCTTTACCTGCTCTTACCGAAAAAGACATTAAAGATGCCATTTTTGCCTGTGAAATGGATGTAGATTGGATGGCGCTTTCCTTTGTACGTCATGAAAATGATCTTATAGAGCTTCAGAATTTAATTAAAGAGCACAGCGATCATAAAATTCCTATTATTTCGAAAATCGAAAAGCCGGAAGGGGTAAGAAATATCGATAAAATTGTAGCCTATAGCGACGGTTTAATGGTGGCTCGTGGGGATTTGGGAGTCGAAATTCCCGCGCAGGAAGTGCCTTTAATTCAAAAACAACTGGTTTTAACCGCGAAAAAGGCGCGAATCCCGGTAATTATCGCCACCCAGATGATGGAAACCATGATCACCAGTCTTACGCCTACAAGAGCAGAAGTAAACGATGTTGCCAACTCGGTAATGGACGGCGCAGATGCCGTGATGCTTAGTGGGGAAACATCTGTAGGGAAATATCCGGTACAGGTGATCCAGAAAATGGCTGAAATTATAAAAAGTGTGGAAAATTCACCGCTTATTAAAGTACCTCACGATCCACCACACGTGAGAACAAAAAGATACATCACAAAAGCTGTTTGTTATCACGCTGCGATTATGGCGAACGAAATAAAAGCGAAAGCCATTTGTACGCTAACCAATAGTGGTTATACCGCTTTTCAAATTTCTGCCTGGAGACCGGAATCAAATATTCTTGTCTTTACTTCTAACAAAAGAATACTATCACAACTTAGTCTTTTGTGGGGAGTAAAAGCTTTCTTTTATGACAAGTATGCCAGTACCGATGAGACTATTGAAGATATTAACGCCATGGCAAAAGAAAATGGCTATGTAGATCCCGAAGATTTTGTAATTAACCTTGCCGCTATGCCTATTATGGATCGTGGAATGGTAAATACACTAAGAATTACGGAAATAAAATAAGTCGATGTCACGTTGAGCCTGCCTTGCCGACAGGTAGGCGGAGTCGAGATGTTTTATTCAACCTTTCGAACCCGCAGGAAAGAAATATAAGAGCCACGAATGCACGAATAAATATAATTCGTGTATTTGTGGCTCTTATATTTTCTTCTTACAAAATGGGATTTACCTTATTCTTCAATACATATCGGAAATCGAAAACAATAGTAAACTATCATTTTCTTTTAAGTACTAAATTATAAAGTAAACTGGTAAAAATCCCTACGAACATAGCGGAATATATATTGTGCAGATAATTGATTTCATTACCCTGAGCAAGATCTATTA
>JBAVQO010000403.1:0-5481 GCA_049694135.1 Gillisia sp.
GATTTGTATCAAAACTATATTCAAAATGGGGATACCGTTTATGTTTACTATTACATTGATGTTACTATACTTGCTATTAACTAAAATTTTTAAATACAACATATTCCTAAAGCTTGCGCTCCCTTCCTTTGAAGGAAGGGCGGGGGGTTGGTAGACATTGAAGCCTTGCAATTTTGCAGGGCTTTTTTTATCTTCATTAAAACTTTGGTACGGAACTTGCATGACTTTAGCATCTATTCGTCAAAGTCCGATTTTTTACCGCAAGTCTAAGCCACGAAAAGCTCTCTACCCGTGAAAGACAGACACACCACAACAAGATCAAAATTGTACCTTAATGGAATGGTTGTAGGAACTCCGGCACATTTCAAACCCCTACACATAGTACAACGATCAAACAAGCCCCGTGATAAAATACACCGGTTGGAGTTCAAGCATAAAATGCTTTTGACGGATGCGGTGGTATTACAACACTACCACGCAAACGCTAAGCGACTAAATCATATTTTTCTTACTCTGACACAAAACCCAGAAAGCTATGACAACACAAACAAATCAGTTTCAAGATTCATGGACAACATTGTTAAAAACTATGGAGTTACTTCGTACGTTTGGGTTCGAGAAATTACCGATTCTTTCATTCCGCACTACCACGTTACTTTATCAGCACCTTATTTGGACCCACGAAAACTTAATAAAGCATGGTGTAAAAGTAGGGGTTCATTCTCCCCAAATGCTTTACGCTCGTCTTCTCATAATACATGGAGAATTACAAATCTTGAACACTCGGTACGTTATATCACCAAATACATGGGGAAAGCGACAAAAGGACAACTTTGTTGTATTGACCGAAAGATTGAAGGTCATAGCAATAAGGTATATGGCATATCTTCAAACCTTAGAATAAAGCCAATTGATTTTGAATATTACTACTTACGAAGATTTAGCAGATCAAAAGAAAGCTTATACGATTGGGCAAAGATGTACAGGGTTTCTCCAGGTCAATCTATGATTTATTTTAAAGAAATATTTGGAGATTTCGTAAAACCTTTGTAGTATTGAAGTGCAAGCGCCAGGAATGTGCGGTGAGAATAGAAGAGAGAGCGCCCCCACAGGGTAAAACCTGTGGGGGTTTTTTGTTGAATTTATGTTAAACCTAAATTATAATTCTATGTTAACGCACATTGAAAAATTGAAAATTGAGGCCATTTTTATAAAAATGAGCTTGCAGTCGGAAAACATTACAGAAGATCATTGTGATGATTTTAATAAAGAGGTATTATTTCCATTAAAGGAAATGGTTTTTAAACTTGCAATGAGAGATGAACAGTGTCTTTTAATATGTAAAGAAGCGTGTTCCGAATTTGGAAAATCCGCAAATTTTTGGGGTTACATAGCTGAGATTATGGCTAAGGCAGCGAGAGAATTGTATTTTAATCCCATTGATATAGTTGTATTATGCGTGATTTATAAAAATAAATTTGGTGCTCCAATAGTTGAAGAAAGTAAGGATGCTATAAATGTGGTTTGGCCATGATAAGATGGAAAATAACATATTGGAATGATGTGGAACTTGTTGTTTATGCAAGAAATATTGAAAAAGCATTGAAACAAGGATTGAAACAAGGATACACCGAAGGAATACGTTTTAAAGATTATCTTGATTGTATTGTGAAAATTGAAAAGGTCGATTAATTTCGACTTTTTTTTTGCTTTCTAAGAAATTATTTTGCAATATTTGATATGAATTACCTAATTAGAGTTGAAAACGTTGTATTTCCTGTTAAAACGTACAGTAGAGCAAAGTTTTACAAGCGGGTATATTCAGCGAAAATTATAAAAAAGCCTCATTCTATCAGTTCCCTATCAGAAACATTCCTGTATTGCTTCAGTAATTTGAAGAGAAAACCAAAAAATACAGAAAATGCAAATCGGAACGCTAACAACAGGTGCAGGAGTAACCACCACGTTTAACCCCCAATTTCTTCCTGAATTTCTACTTATCGGAGCAGTTGAAGACGATAATGTACTACAAGGAATTTCAATCACAATTGCAGGAAAAGAAAGAATCAATATCCAAAGTCAAGCATTGATTTCCGGGTTTATGAAAAAGAACAATGCCGGACTTTTGGGAACTGATGTAAAAGTAGGGCTAGTGATCCCCATCGCCATTGGTGGAAATGGACAAGAAAACATTAGTATCAAGCTAACCAATGCCGGTGCTACAACCCCAGACGTGTATGCGTTTAGCACCCGTAAAAATCAAGGAGTGGTAATTTCCGCTTATACCCAAACTGTACAATCAAGTTCAAATCAAGTATTTCAGGATTTCCAAGGGCTTTTCTTTGACGACACCAATGTGCAACAGTTGGACGTGCTTTTCGGAAAGCCAGGACAAAAAGATATGTGGAGCGAAAAACTTGACCCTAAAGAGTTGCTCGCTATAATGGCCAAGCTTGGCGGAACTCGCGATGCTTCCGGTAAATTGGGAACGGTAAATTTCGTAGACAATAGTCTGAATTTCATTCGTAGCGTAAGAATTTACACTACTTCCGGAGGAACAGTTACCGTATTGCAAACCGGATATCAAGCGAAATGATAAAACCGGATTACATAGGAGAAGGAATGCCAATAATGGACGATATATCGCAACCTATTCCAGTTCCCGTCCCTCATACGGTTTCGGGTTCTGTTACCGTTTCAAATGTTAAACCATCATCCAATCAGGTAAAACAATTGGTTGTGGCGTTGCTCAATGGGGATTTAATTGAGCAGGTAAGAAATGGAAAAAAGTACTCTTTAGCGGAGGTTAGGAACCTCGCGGATAATTACGGGCGTACTTTGGAAGAAGAAGTAGCAGCGTTTGTAAATGAGGGAAAAATCAAAATCTTTCCGGTTGGGGATTCAAAAATTCCACCTAAGGAATATTCTAATGTCGTAGAAACGCATCAAAATTTAGTAGATAAAAAGTCAAGTATTCCAGTAAGCGGTGGGATTTCTTTTGGAAATCAATCTACTAAAGATTTGTGGTTGCCTATTGTGGGAATCGCTGCGGTTGTGGCGGTTCTAATTTTTGGAAGTATTAAACTACAGTCGAAATGAGCCTTTTCAGTTGGATAGGAGATAGAGCGAAGGATGCCGGAAAGCTGTTTTTAAATTCAAATCTAATCGCCCATGCGGTTGCCGGGGATAAATTAAAAACAGGTACATTCTTGGATAAGGTAACAGGAGCTTCGGCTACTTTACAAGGAATAATTGGGACTGCCGTTGTTGGTTCACATGGTTTTGAAGCTCTTTTTAATCAACTAAATTCTGATGCTACTAATCCTTCCTACCAAAATACAAGCCCGGTGGGAGTGAAAAACTATTCAAACGATTCAACGCAGGCCATAATTGACCAATTGAAAAATGCGGCTAAAGATGTAGGGGGCGGGATAGTTTTTGGAAATCAAGCAAAAAAATCTCTTTGGCTTCCAATTCTTGGAATAGTGGCCGTAGTGATTGTGTTGATATTTGGGACAATTTTAATCAAAAGCAAATAAAATGAAGAAGCCAAAAATGCCTAAAAATAACGCTCCTTATTCAGTATGGAAGCGGTACGAACAAAAACTTAAGGAGTTTGAGGACTTTAAAAAACTCCGCGAAAGAGTAAGAAACAAAGCGCAAAGATTATGAGCAAAGTAGCAACCAGAATTTTAGCACTTTCTATTGTATTGCTTCTTTCTGTACTTGGTGTGTATTTCTGGAAAGAACATCAGGAAGAAGAAGAAAAGAAGAAATCCAGAAATGAACAACTTGCGGAAGCTAGGGAGCGCAAAGCGTTAAAAGCTTTGGAAAGAAAAGAAGAACAAAACATTGAAGATCATGGCGAAGAAGTGGAAAACGAAGACAATCAAGATTAAGAGAAATTTCAGAAATTGGCTTATTGCCTTCCTCATTGTGTGGTTTCTGTTTTTCTTTACCAGCACGTCATTTGGGGCTAATGCTGTAGCACCTTTAACGCCTTGGGATGCAGATACTATTCAGTCATTTAGCAAACACGCGGCGGCGGCTGTATTGGGTATAGTAGCAGTTCTTTTAGTGCCAGTTTTTGCAGCACTTTCTCCAATTGCTGGGGTTATCGTAGCAATAGGAGCATTGGGAGCCCTTGCATATAGTTTGATGCCTTTATTTACGTCTAATAGTGCGGAATAAGTTAATCATCATACTGTCATTACTAAGCGCGCTAACAGGCGCGTTTTTAGTGGGTGGTTGGTATCATAAACCATTAGTTGCCTCCGGTTGCTTTATCGTTAGTGATATGCTGCTCATATTGTTTATTATCAAAAACGTTACAAAAAAATGATTAAGAAGCTTGAAAAATTTATCGAAATACTGGACAAAGTTAGTAAAGTGGTTGGGATTCTTGTCCATTCTTTCCGGGGTATTCTGGACGGTCTGGAGGCTCATAAAGTCATTAAACGAGAACCCAAAAACGAACCTGCACCTACTACTAGGGAAGTACCGGAACCTGCGAAAAATCCTAATAGCGCAGGCTAGGCACGAAACAGGAGATTTTACTAGCCGGGCTTACCATGAAAACCATAATCTTTTTGGGATGGGTAATGCCAACGTCAGAAAGCAATTAGGATACAAGGGGCTAGATCAATACCGACATTATAAAAATAATGATCAAAGTATTAGGGATATGCTTCTTTATTTGGATTCAGTAAATATGCCAACAGATTTAAGCGTACAGGAATATGTAACGGCATTAAATAATCTAGGATATTTTACGGCTCCATTCTATGAATATTTTGAAGGTGTAAAACATTACTACAAATGAGTTCAATTCCAGGTATATTATATTGGGAAAATATTGCAAAAGGCAAACCAAACATTACTGAATTAACGTTTCAGGGTGAAAATGTAATTTATTCGAAAGATTCAGGACAGTACATAGCTATTCAATCAAATCTAATTAGTTTACCTTCTAAATCACCTTTTTTAATTCTTAATGCTAGATTTCATGTAGAATTATTATGCAGTCCTGCGGGTGGTGGAGATGCCTATTATGTTCCTTTCTTTAAGGAGGGATCATATGTATGGATAAAGCCAAATGTAACAGTTGATAGCCAATACCAACTAGAAAGTGAAGGTGGCGCAAATGTCGATCCTGTTTCTATAAGCTCAGGTGGGCAATATTTTTATCCAGAAGGAGAGAATTTCTTTTTATGGCCAATAACAAGTTTTAAGGCTTACTTTTTAATACCACTAGATTTTTTCAGAGATTATATAAAAGATGGTGATGACGTTTCGTCATATGTAGTTTTAGATTTGTCTATCTTATCTTTGTACTAATTGCATTAAAAAAAAAACTCATTCCAAGAGCTTGCGCCCCCTTCCTTTGAAGGAAGGGCGGGGGGTTGGTAGACATTGAAGCCTTGCAATTTTGCAGGGCTTTTTTTATCTTCATTAAAACTTTGGTACGGAACTTGCATGACT
>JBAVQO010000404.1:0-1723 GCA_049694135.1 Gillisia sp.
CAGATATGGTTGGCAATATTTCCTATCAGGATCGTTTCCGGTTTTAAGTTCAGGAATTCCCGCAGATCGTAAGGAGTTTCAGTGCATTTGTCTCGTAAACTGGTGCCATGGTAAATGGTGGTTAGTTTGCCGGGATTTTCAATTTTTTCGGCAGCAGTCTTTAAAGTGGCTTTCGAAACACACAATATCTTTTTTATTTTCGGGTAGTTATACTTGTAAAGCGTTTGTTTGCGGGTTCTTATAGGAAAAGAAGTTTTTTTGCTGAAAATAAACGGAGGTAAATCTACGAGTTTATCGGCCATAATAGCCAGGGTAAGTGCGGTGCTGTCGTGAATGTGAAGCAGATCGAACTTTTTCGATCTACAAACCACAGCAAGTTTTAAAAAATATCTCGGATCCATTTTAAAACCCAACGGCGCGGTAATACATTCAATTTTCTTATCTTTTAAACGCTTATGAAAATCGGTGTGGCGAATGCAAAAAACGCTGTTCTGGGCATCGGGGGAAAGTATAGCCAGTTCTGCACATAGATTTTCAATATGCCTTTCGCCGCCTCCCCAGCTCTTAACCGCCGAAAGATGAAGGATCTTCATTCCGCAAGAATTTTTATTTTTTGCTGTTGTTTTATAGATTCAGAAAGATGGGCTCCTCTTATCAACACTTTAAAAAGAGCGAAATATTTTGGTTTAACAATACTGCTGAAAAAATATCGGATCTGAAAATAAGTGAGTAAAATTTTATACGCCCAAAATCCGTAGTGTTTCCTTATGGTATATAAAAGAGATAGCTTTAATTCTATCTTCATCTTTACATTTTTTGCGGTACTCACGCCTTTGTAATGAATATATTGAAGTTGTGGATAAAGATAAGTAGCCTTGTTTTTTTCTTTTAAAAGTCTTCTGCAAAGGTCCGATTCTTCATAATACAAAAACAAATTGGTATCAAACCCGCCCACATCGTTAAAATCTGTAGCTCGTATAAACATGAAAGAACCCTGAATGTAATCTACTTTTGTGGGTTCGTCATAAAATTTCTTTCGGTTTAAATATCTTCTGGGAAATAAAAATTCCAAAACGGCCCTTTTCAGGATTTCTCGTTGGAGAGATGAGAAATGATCCAGGGTCATTCTAAAGTTTTTCTTTTCGTCCAACATCTGTGGCGAAACCACTGCGATTTCCTTATTTTCATTCATAAAATTTTGCAACTGCAGCAGGCAATTTTCATCGATCTGAAGAGTGTCGTTATTTATAAAGGCGTAATAATTACAATTGCTGCAATGCTGAACTCCCAACATATTCCCACCGCCAAAACCCAGGTTTATTTTGCTGCGAATCAACTGGATTTTTTCTGAATGTAATGAAGAAATCCCGGTTTGTAAAGCCATGAAATCTTCTTTTTCTGAAGCATTATCTACCACAATAATCTCGTAAGAAAAATCGTTTTTATGAGTGTTTATAATAGACTGTACACAATCTATCGTATAGCCGGAAGTATTAAAATTTATAATAATACAACTTACTTCAACCATTTTTTGCCTTGCCAGATTTATTGCCACAAACAGATTTTACGATTTTCAAATATACTGGTTATAAGTATAAAATTCTGCGAAAAAATTCTTCAATAAAGAATCTGATTTTATGAGGTTTCGCAACAAAATCATTTCAAAACCGCTATAATGAGCGATAAATTGTAGTTTTGTGAAGAATTTTAAAGAATACTATAC
>JBAVQO010000405.1:0-3348 GCA_049694135.1 Gillisia sp.
GCTTCAATCCCAGGTCGATCGCTTTCTGAAGTACAAAGCGTGTTTGCGGCATAGGGCCTTCAAAAGCATCTACCAAAAGCAGTACGCCGTCGGCCATGTTCAATACCCGTTCTACTTCTCCACCAAAATCGGCGTGACCAGGAGTATCGATGATGTTGATTTTTGTATCCTTATAAACTACAGAAACGTTTTTGGAAGTAATTGTAATTCCCCGTTCTCTTTCAAGATCGTTATTATCAAGAATAAGATCTCCCGTATTCTCATTATCACGAAACAGGTGACAATGATACATAATCTTGTCGACCAGAGTGGTTTTCCCGTGATCTACGTGGGCAATAATTGCAATATTTTTAATAGCTGTCATAAACGCCTCATTTTTAAGGCTGCAAAGGTACGGTTTATTTCTCTGCTTACAGCTTTTATTTCATCTATTTACAGAAAGAATTTTTGAAGAAGAAAATAACACAATAAAGCTAAGTATCAGTAACTTAAAAAATTAACTAACAGATTTTTTCTGAATTGTATAATAGGTATAAAAACCGAAGTATATAAAAGCTATAGAGGCAAACATAACGGCAAGATAAGTTTTGGCAGGTTCCATATACAGAAACATGGAAGCCAATACCAAAAGAGAAATTCCATTTACCAGAAGCCTGCGGCGGGTAAAATAGCGTGCAAGCATTTCTTTTAGTACTTTGAATAAACTCATTGGGTTAGAAGCTTTTTACGAAAATAAGAAATTTATTGTTCATCGGCCGATGGTCCATAAGTGGCAGGAACAGGAACATCCAGCAACCTGAAATAAACCCCCAATTGTGCACGGTGATGCGGAAATTGGTTCATAACCACACTTCTCAAGGTCTCGAGTTTGTTCTTTTCCATTAATATTTCGCCATTATACAGCATTTTCCAGTTCTTAAAATATTCTTCATCTGGCTTTTGGAGAGATGCCTCTGCCTCGTTGGCGTTATTTTTCAACGCCTCCACTATTTCATTAACCTTTTTGAATACCTGCGGCTTATATTCATTCATTTCCAACTCATCAAGTTCCATCGTGGCTGTGACCCAGGAGGGCAATTCGGCTAAATGATTGGCAAGCTCTCCCATAGTCATGGACTTTTGATGAGGCCGCCAGTCCAGCTTATCCTGCGGAATACGTTTTAAAAAAGTTTCGGTAAGAGCGACTTCCTGGTGCAATTCGGGAAGCAGAAATTCCTGTATTTTCATAACTTTTAAATTAAGAACCCTGAATTTACGATAAATGGAAAAATATTTGCAGATTTTTCCTGAAATTTTAGAAGCTCGGTTTCAATTGGAGCCATCTTTTAAATCAGTTATCTTTGTAGCTAAACTTACACTTTATGAAGCTTGAAAATATTCCGCAGTTAAAATTCGTCGATTCCAACAACTTTTTTCTGTTAGCCGGCCCCTGCGCGATCGAAGGAGAGGAAATGGCGCTGCGTATTGCCGAAAAAATAGTAGAAATTACCAACAGACTGGAAGTTCCCTATATCTTTAAAGGTTCTTTTAAGAAAGCAAACCGAAGCAGAATAGACAGTTTTACAGGAATAGGAGATGAAAAAGCCTTAAAAATTCTTCGGAAGGTTTCTGACACTTTTAAAGTGCCCACTGTAACCGACATACACGAAAACAGTGATGCACAGATGGCCGCCGAATACGTTGATATGTTGCAAATTCCCGCATTTCTTGTTCGCCAGACAGATCTTGTGGTAGCCGCCGCCGAAACAGGGAAAGTAGTGAATCTTAAAAAAGGCCAGTTTATGAGCCCCGAAAGTATGAAGCACGCAGTCACGAAAGTGACCGAATGCAATAACGAACAGGTAATGGTCACCGACAGGGGAACCATGTTCGGGTATCAGGATATGATCGTGGATTTTCGTGGAATTCCTACCATGCGCCAATTTGCTCCCACCGTTTTAGATGTTACTCATTCTTTGCAGCAACCCAACCAGAGTAGCGGAGTAACGGGCGGAAGACCGGAAATGATTGGAACTATGGCCAGAGCGGGAATAGCCGCCGGAGTAGATGGGCTATTTATCGAAACCCATTTTGATCCTGCAAACGCAAAAAGCGACGGCGCAAATATGCTGGATCTATCGTTATTAGAAGGATTGCTAACAAAACTGGTAGCGATTCGAAAAACGATAAATGAGTTTTAAACAAATCAGCTTCTCACCTAATTTATTGATGACGAAAAGGTTATTTTTTTATTAGATCATAATGTAATAATTTTAAACTTTAACTTTTCTCCTAATTCAATTCTATTTGATGAAACATTTACAATCCCTCTCGCTGCTTTTTAGTGGAATTCTTCTTTTAACTTCCTGTAATCATCAGGAAAATAATGATACCGGAAAACAACTTGGTTCGCTACATATTTCAAAAAGCAAACCTGAGCATGGAGACCAACTTCAACTAAGCTATAAATCTTCCGATACGATTTCTTCAGAAAAAACTGAAGGTTACGTCTATTATATAGTAAATGAGAATATTTATCCGCAGGATCTTGAGTTGAGGGATTCGGCTGATGTTTATCTGGCTACTGTTAAGGTTCCGGATTCGGTTACCGCACTCGCATTTAATTTTCGTACAAATGACAGGAACGACACCAACGACAAAAAAGGATACGCAGTAAATATTTATGATGCAGATGGGAATCCGGTCGCGGGATCAGAGTCATCTCTCGCTTATTTTTATGAATACCCAGGCTCATCACTAGGAATTCAGGTAAAAAAAGATTCGCTTTTGGCTGCCTATAAAAGCGATATCACTGCGCACCCGGAATTGAAAAATGGATTTTGGGGATCAAGATATGCCCAGGCACTTTATGCGAATGATAAGGAAGCGGCACAGAAATTCACAGATGCTCAGATTGCTGAAATCTCAAAAAAAGATACTTTATCGGAAGAGGATTATATACAGCTTAACAGTTTATACAGCAGCGTTCAGGAAAAAGCAAAATCAGATTCTGTCAAGAATATAATTGCCAATAAATTTCCCAAGAACCGAATTTCACAACAGGGAACGTACATGTTCTTCAGGCAAAAAAACGATCTGGAGCAAAAAGAAAAAATATTCAACGAATATCAGCAATCGGTTGGAGAAAACGGCATGTACAAAGATGCCATGCTCGCAGATTTAGCTAATTCTTATCTTTCTGAAGGCAAATTGGATAAATTCTACAGCTATACCGATAAAATTTCAGATAAATCAGCAAAAGCTTCGGCTTATAACAATGCCGCCTGGAGTTTATATCAGGAAAACAAAAATCTTGATGAGGCGGCAAATATTTCAAAAAAATCTGTAGATCTTATTGCTGAAGAAAAA
>JBAVQO010000406.1:0-2546 GCA_049694135.1 Gillisia sp.
ACAAGATTTCGTAAAGCCTCAAATTCGAATTTATGTACGGTGCGATCTGAAGCGGCAATAGCATAAAATAATTCCCCGAGTTTCTGGTAAAATTCCGTTTGATTATTGGTCATTCTTTCCATAGCTGTTTAATTTCGAGTAAAAGTAAGAGAGTGAACAAAAGCTAAAAATGATAAAAATCACTCTTTTTAAGTTTTCACAAATTTTTGCAGGAATTTCTCCACAAGATTCTTACAAAAAATTAGAAATCAATGATTTATATCATTTTTTAATAATACCCGCAAATTTAACTTAGAGCATTAAAACTTCAAAGTTATGAAACGTATTCTTTTACCCACAGATTTTTCTGAAAATGCAGAGAACGCCGTTCATTATGCTCTTCAGCTTTACGAAAATGAAACCTGCGAATTTCATTTACTTCATACCTACACTCCCACTGCCTATTATTCGGACAGCATGTTTAACAATTATCCCAACCTGGAAATGGAAGAAGAATTGAAGCTGCACGCCCGTAGAGAATTAAGAAAATTTACCAGAAAACTGGCTCAAAATTATAAAAATCCCAGGCACACCTTCAAAGTACACGTTTCTTTTAATTTATTGATTTTGGAAATGTCCTTTATGTTACAGGAACATAATTTTGAAATGGTGATCATGGGAACCAAAGGCGCTACCGGCGCTAAAGAAATATTTCTGGGCACCAATACCATGTACGCTATTAAAAAATTGAAATGTCCCGTTTTAGCGGTTCCTTCAGACTATAAGTTCAAAGAGCCCAAACAAATTCTTTTTGCTACAGATTTTCGCTTAAAAAAGGATTACAAATACCTGCATCTTATAAAATCCCTGTGCCAGTCTCACGATTCTCTGCTTCATATCCTGAACGCCTTCGACAGTTCTCCTCTTAATGAAGAACAACTGGATATTAAAGATTACCTGAACTATTATTTTGAAAATCCGCATCGTTTCCATCTCGCCGAAGGAACCGAAGTGGTAAGTGCAGTTAGGGAATTTGAAAGAAAGAATAATATTCATTTACTGACCATGATTCACAACAAGCACAATTTTTTTGAAAATCTCCTCTTCAAATCCGCAATAAGTCAGCTTGTGTACCACATTGAACTTCCTTTTCTGGTACTTCCATCGGTTGTTAAACCCGCAAAAGAAAAACATCAAACTAAATATAAAATTCTTTAAAAACCTGATAAATATCATTTTAGGGAGTTATTTTCTAAAGTACATTCAGAGTCTATTATTAACCATAAATTCTAAAAATTATGTCCTTAGTGAAATTTAACAACCGCAAATTCCCATGGCAGATGAATGGGCTCACCAACTGGTTAGACAATGACCTATTTTCAGACGATTTTTTCACAAAACCATCTGATTTACCTGCTATGAATGTTAAGGAAAAAGATAATGCTTTTGAAATTGAATTAGCAGTTCCGGGCTTTTCAAAAAAAGAAATCGAAGTTTCCTTAGAAGATGATGTTCTTCATATCCGTGCCGAAAAAAGGGACGAAACAGAGGAAAAAGATGAAAATTTTAGTCGCAGAGAATTCAATTACCATTCTTTTGAACGCAAATTGCAAATGCCTCCTTCTGTAAATAAAAAAGAAGAAATTAAAGCCACTTATAAAGATGGGATCTTGAATCTTAAAATTGCAAAAAGCAAAGAAGGAAAAGAAAATCATAAAAAATTGATTTCTGTAGAATAACCTCCGTGTAATGGGGAACAGGAAAAGCTACGGCGGTTCCTGTTCCCGCTAAAAAAGATTAGCATGAGCACTTCAGAATATAAAAATAGTATCCGAAAAGGTCCGGAAGAACTTCATCAAGAGACCATTGATTGTTTGTCTGATCTTTATTTTATGGTAGATGAAAATGAATTTTTTAGCGACCTCATAAAAGAACATACGCTGGAACTTTTGTCGGGCAAAATGTACGAGGAAAGCAAAAAAGTTATAGATGAGCTTTTAATCGAAAAAGAAAAACTTCATCTTTTTTTACATGAAGTTGAAGAACACCGAAATCATCTTCAGATCCTGAATTCCACCAAAGACATTTCGGAAAACAACACCTATAAAAACAAACATGCTGAGTTGATGCTCCAGGCAGTAGCTTTTAAGGCAGGTTTTAAAAACCTGAAAAAAGAGATCTTCAACCTGATAAAAAAGAGTATGAATGCCAGCCGCCAAAAAAGATTGTTGCAAAAAAATGCCTCCCTTAAAAATCAGCTTAAAAATCTGGGATAAGTGTTTATTCCTCGGTAAAGGCAAAGTATCGCAAAGAAAATTCTGCGCTTAACAGCTTTATAAGAAATAAATGTTAGAGAGCGTTAAACCCTTTTTCGCACTGCCTATTTTTTTCTAGTTTAACTGGCAAAGGATTAGAATGAGCAAAAAAGGATTAAAATTAGAACCTTTAGCGATAGGTGGTGTCGCTATGGGAAACGGATTTGAGGAAGTAAGCGATAAACGTGCCCAGGAAACACTCGAAGCAGCCTGGAAAAATGGCATTCGTCAGTATGATACCTCGCCCTGGTA
>JBAVQO010000407.1:0-1943 GCA_049694135.1 Gillisia sp.
GGTAAAGGTTATCGGTAAGATAGTCTGAATAGAGAGGAATAACTTCCTGAGCTTTAGCAGAAAAGGAACCTGCCAAACAAAAAATAAATATTCCTAAAAAACGTGTTTTCATGAAAAAGTGAAAATAATTAGAAAGCCGAAGGTCCGAATCGGGCGCAAAACGCGATAAATAGGAAATTCTTATAAACAATTGTTTTTTCTCAATAACAAATATATAGAAAGCAGGAAGTGATTTAGTATTTTTGCACAAATTAATGATCATGAGCCAGTACACTATACATATAAAACCTACCAACAACCCCGATATTGTAAAATTTGAAACCAATCAGTTTCTTACAAGACATGAAAATTTCGAATTTGGAAATATTGAAGAGGCTGCAAATTCTCCCATTGCGCAACAACTTTTTCACCTTCCGTTTGTAAAAACAGTATTTATCGCACAAAATTTTATCGCGATTCAGAAGTACAATATAGTACCCTGGGCAGACGTACAGGAAGAAGTTGCCGAACAAATAAAGAATTATTTAAACAGCGGTTCCCCTGTTATAAATGTAAAAAATGAACCTACAGGAAAAGTTCCTGTGACTATTTATGCCGAGAGCACTCCAAATCCTTCGGTATTAAAGTTTGTGGCCAACAAAAAACTTGTGATTTCTCCTGCGGAATTCAAAAGTATCGATGATACCCAAAACGCACCGTTGGCAAATCAATTGTTTCATTTTCCTTTTGTAAAAGAAGTTTTTATAGACGAAAATTATATCTCCATAAATAAATACGACATTGCCGAGTGGAATGACATTACTCCGGAAATCCGTGAATTTATACGGGTTTATTTGCAGGACGATAAAGAAATCATAACCTCGGAAAGCGCTGTTGTAAGGAACGAAAGCCCAATTTCAGAAGAACCAGCAAATCTGGATGACGTTTCCAAAGAAGTGGTACAGATTTTAAACGAATATATTAAACCTGCGGTTTCCAGCGATGGCGGAAATATTATTTTTGATTCTTACCAACCCGATACCAAAACGGTTAAAGTCATCCTGCAGGGAGCCTGTAGCGGCTGCCCATCTTCTACGGCTACCCTTAAAAATGGAATAGAGTCTATGATGCGCGATATGATGCACGGAAAGGTGGAATACGTGGAAGCGATCAACGGATAGAGTCCCAGATGTGCTTACTGTAACACAAGATCTGGCAAACCTTCTATAAGTGATTAGAAAGTGGTTTGGCGGGCTTCTTTATTGAATTCCTGAAATAACTGCAACAAACTCATTGTAGAGGAAATCAAATCTTTGGTTTCCAACAGAAGTCCGAAATATAATTTGGTGTTTTTCGGACTGGTCTCAGAAGTTCTGATACGATTGATTTGTTTTTGAATCAGATCTGAAACGTGATCTAACAACTGTTGTTTTTCTGAAATGATCTGTTCGATATTGCTGAAGCTATGAGTATCGAAAATAGTTTTAATATCGTCGAACAACAGCTGCATCTTATCGTCTATGCCTTTCAAATCCCGTATCTGATTGAACTTCAGGTTTTTATGATTATTATGTACGTGGTTGTAACTGTTTCGGGTAATAAAACCAATAGATTGAACCATATCCTGCAAATAATCTAATATTAAGATATAGAACTTACTCGCTTCGACGGAATCTTCATCTAGAGATTTTATAAAATAAAAGATATTTCCTTTCAATTCATCGATATCAGATTCCAGTTTTTCGATAGCTTTGCTGTTCTTTTTCAGCTTATTCAGATCATGATAACCCAGATTATCTACCGTTTTTGTGAACATTTTATTGATACCTCCAATTACATTCGATATGTTTTCTGATGTTTCTGAAGTGATTTCATTTATGGTAATTATGTCGGTGCGGTTATATCGTTTCTGTCTTTTTTCTTCCTTCACTTTCCTGGTATGAAGAATGGTACTGCGTACTACC
>JBAVQO010000408.1:0-5781 GCA_049694135.1 Gillisia sp.
AAGTAAGCGACATTATCGTACTTTCAGAAGCTGCTTCCTCTGGCTCACAATGAAACCGTGTTTATTTTTGATGACATTCACTGGTCAGCCGGAATGGAAGAAGCCTGGAAAGAAATACAAGCCAACCCAAAGGTGACGGTGAGTATAGATTCGTTTTTCTGGGGGTTAGTTTTCTTCAGAAAAGAACAGAAAAAAGAACATTTTGTACTTAGATTGTAACAAATAGAATAAGCAAGCGTCCTATAAACACAATACATTCTGCATGAGCAAAGTTATAGAAATCCACGATATCACCCGGGATTTTCCTCTGGGACAGGAAATCATTAAAGTTTTAAAAGGAATAGATCTTACCATAGAACGTGGTGAATATGTAGCTTTTATGGGCCCTTCAGGTTCGGGAAAATCTACCCTCATGAACTTATTAGGTTGTTTAGACACTCCTACTTCTGGTCAATATATCCTGAATGGAAAAGATGTAAGCCAGATGAGCGATGATGAACTTGCTGAAATAAGAAACAAGGAAATTGGCTTTGTTTTCCAGACGTTTAACCTGTTGCCGCGTACTACTGCTCTCGAAAATGTGGCTTTGCCCATGATTTATGCCGGTGCTACAAAAGCAGAACGTAAAGAACGCGCCGAAAATGTATTAAATGATGTTGGGCTGGCAGACCGTATGGACCATAAACCCAATCAGCTATCCGGGGGGCAACGACAACGGGTCGCTGTGGGAAGGGCATTGGTAAATAAGCCTTCCATTATTCTTGCCGATGAACCAACTGGAAATTTGGATTCCAAAACTTCGGTAGAAATTATGCATCTTTTTGATGATATTCATGCCGCAGGTAATACGGTGATTTTGGTAACCCATGAAGAAGATATCGCAGAACATGCACATCGCATCATACGCCTGCGGGATGGAATGGTGGAAAGTGACGAAAAAAGTAAAAGAGGGGCTGCCCTTTCCGAATCAACAGGAGAATAAACGTACAGCAGACTGTAATCTCTAATCTTCTGGATTTCAGCTTCTGAAAAAAAGGGTGTTTTCGATTTTTGCCCTACTTTCCTTATCTTGTGAAAAATTCTGTTTAATATGATCGATCTGGACCAGGAAACATGGATTTACTTAACCATTATAGCCGTGGTTTTGATTTACTTTCTGTGGAATACCAAACGCACTAGACAAAACCGCAAAAACCGAAAAAACATGAATTTTAGAAGACGCTACCTGGAGCGCAAGAAAAAGAATTCCTCAATTTAGAACGGTTTCTTTTAAAAAAGTTGATTCTTTCAGACCAAAATCCTTCGACAATCTTACAATTTAAACAGGATAAACATCTTCCAAAGAAAAGTACATTTTTTGTAAATTTACCTGCACTTCCGTTTTCCCGAAAGAAAGAACAATGAGTACAGGTTTTCGAGGTGAAAAGAAGAACAGTCCACCATTAATTTTATACCACTTATGAAAATATATACAAAAACAGGAGATAAAGGAACTACTTCTACTTTTGGAGGAACGCGAGTAGCAAAACACAATATTAGGATTGACAGTTATGGAACTTTAGACGAATTGAATGCCCATATTGGATTGGTAAAAGACCAGAAGATCGACCCCGAACTTCAAAAAATTTTAATGGAAATTCAGCAAAAACTTTTTACCATAGGTTCCATTTTAGCCACCGAACCCGAAAAAGCGGTATTAAAAAGTGGCAAAAAACGCCTGGATATTCCGGAGATCTCCGAAAAAGATATCCAGCTGTTAGAACAAGAAATGGACAGGATGAATGAATCGCTTCCGGAGATGACGCATTTTATACTTCCCGGCGGGCACCAAACCGTGTCATTCTGTCATATCGCACGCTGTGTCTGCCGAAGAGCAGAACGCTTAGCTACAGCGCTTTACGAGGTAAGCCCCTTCAGCGAATTTGTGCTACAATATCTAAATCGTCTCTCCGACTATCTGTTTGTGCTGGCACGGAAATTGTCCCAAGATTTGGGAGCAAACGAAGTAAAATGGATTCCGGAACACGGAAAATAACATTCACGTTCGCCGAAAAATCGAAGTAGCCTGGAATAAAAAACTTTGATTTGGAAGATGTTCTTAACATTATTGGTTAAATAATAGATTTTTTACTTGCCTATTACAACAAAAAAATTATTTTTGCAAAAATTTAAAACCCGATTAATCAATGTATTGGACTTTAGAATTGGCATCCTATTTAAGCGATGCTCCCTGGCCGGCAACAAAAGATGAATTAATAGACTATGCCATTAGAACAGGTGCTCCGCTTGAAGTGGTGGAAAACCTACAGTCGATTGAAGATGAAGGAGACTCCTATGATTCCATTGAAGAGATCTGGCCCGATTATCCTACAGACGAAGATTATCTTTGGAACGAGGATGAGTATTAGAAAAAAACACATGTAAATAGTAAAAAAGTCTCAATCCCGAGGCTTTTTTTTTGCTTACATTTGACCTTAATAAAATTATATTAATCTCAGGGAGTTTTCCCTGAAACGAAAAAGTGAATTCATAATACCAATTTTCTCCTTCTTCAGGGATTTATCTGGTTAAAGCCAACCGCGAACAACTTCAAAAAAACAGTAACGGTTTTAAAGGGTTCATTATTAACAAATAGAAAAACTATGAGTTTTTTAGATTCTGTATTAAAAGTATTTATTGGCGATAAATCCAAAAAAGACGTCAAGGAATTACAACCCATTGTAGATAAGATAAAGACCTTCGAAAAAGAATTCGAAGGATTAACTCTGGATGAACTTCGTGGAAAAACTGTTTTCTTCAAAGAAAAAATCGCCGAGGCTACAAAAGAAACCCGCAAAAAAATAGAAGACCTTACCAAAGAAGCAGATGCCAGCGAAGATATTACTCGTAATGAAGATATCTATGCTGAAATAGATGCGCTAAAAGATACGTTGTACGAACAATCGGAGGCGGTTCTTAATGATATTCTTCCGGAAGCTTTCGCCACTGTTAAGGAAACTGCCAAGCGGTTTGTGAACAACACTTCGCTCCGTGTAAAAGCTACGGCTTACGATCGTGAAATTTCTGCAAAAAAAGATTATGTGGAACTGGAAGGTGATGAAGCAATTTGGAGCAATTCCTGGGATGCTGCCGGAAAACCGGTAACCTGGGATATGGTTCATTACGATGTTCAGCTTATTGGAGGGATTGCGATGCATCAGGGAAAAATTGCCGAGATGCAAACAGGTGAAGGTAAAACCCTTGTGGCCACCCTTCCTCTTTACTTAAACGCCCTAACAGGGAACGGGGTGCACTTGGTAACCGTTAACGATTACCTCGCAAAAAGGGACAGCGCCTGGATGGCTCCTTTGTTTCAGTTTCACGGCATGAGTGTGGATTGTATAGATTTTCATAAACCAAATTCCGCCTCACGCCGAAAAGCTTATAATGCCGATATTACCTACGGAACCAATAACGAATTCGGATTCGATTATTTGAGAGACAATATGTCTCATTCTCCGGATGATTTGGTGCAACGCCCTCACAATTACGCGATTGTAGATGAGGTGGATTCGGTGCTTGTTGACGATGCTCGTACCCCTCTTATTATTTCAGGACCGATCCCAAAGGGAGACATTCACGAATTTGAAGTTTTAAAACCGCAGATTGCAAATATTGTAGAAGTACAGCGCCAACAGCTAAGTAAAACGCTCGCCGAGGCAAAACGTCTTATCGCGGCCGGAGATACCAAAGAAGGTGGTTTGCAGCTATTGCGGGTTCACCGCGGGTTGCCAAAAAATAAAGCTCTCATAAAATATTTGAGTGAAGAAGGGATTAAACAACTTCTTCAAAAAACTGAAAATCACTACATGCAGGATAACAACCGCGAAATGCCGAAGGTTGATGAGGAACTGTATTTTGTGATTGAAGAAAAAAACAATCAGATAGATCTTACCGATAAAGGTGTGGAATATCTTTCCGGAAAAGAAAATCCAGATTTCTTTGTTATGCCAGAAATCGGAATGGAACTGGCAAAAATCGAAAACGAAGGTCTTTCCAAAGACGAAGAAAACGAAAAGAAAGAAGAACTCTACCGCGATTACAGCGTAAAAAGCGAGCGCATTCACACGATGCGGCAGTTGCTAAAAGCCTATACTCTTTTTGAAAAAGATACCGAATACGTAGTGATAGACAATAAAGTGAAAATTGTTGATGAACAAACCGGTAGGATTATGGATGGGCGTCGATACAGCGATGGATTGCACCAGGCGATAGAAGCCAAGGAAAATGTAAAAATTGAAGATGCTACCCAGACATTTGCCACCGTTACCCTTCAGAATTACTTCAGGATGTATCGCAAACTTTCGGGAATGACCGGTACTGCGGTAACAGAGGCAGGAGAATTCTGGGAAATTTATGAGCTGGATGTGGTTGAAATTCCCACCAACCGACCTATAGCACGTAACGATAAAGACGATCTGGTTTATAAAACCAAACGGGAAAAATACAACGCGGTAATCGATCAGGTAACAGAACTTTCCAAGGCAGGAAGGCCGGTTCTTATTGGTACTACTTCCGTAGAAATTTCAGAATTGCTCAGTCGAATGCTGAAACTTCGAAACGTGCCGCACAACGTGTTAAACGCGAAGTTGCACAAAAAAGAGGCCGACATTGTTGCCGAAGCAGGTAATTCGGGAATAGTTACCATAGCCACCAACATGGCGGGTCGTGGTACGGATATCAAGTTGAGCAAAGATGTAAAAGAAGCAGGCGGACTTGCCATTATTGGTACAGAACGCCACGATTCACGACGTGTAGACAGGCAGTTGCGAGGACGTTCAGGTCGTCAGGGAGATCCGGGAAGTTCGCAGTTCTATGTTTCTCTTGAAGATAACCTGATGCGTTTATTTGGATCTGAAAGAATCGCCAAGCTCATGGATAGAATGGGACTGGAAGAAGGCGAAGTGATTCAGCATTCCATGATCTCAAAATCTATTGAACGGGCTCAGAAAAAAGTTGAAGAAAACAACTTTGGGATTCGTAAAAGACTGCTGGAGTATGACGATGTAATGAATGCGCAACGTGAGGTGATCTATAAACGCAGATATCACGCTTTATTTGGCGACAGGTTACGAGTAGATATTGCCAATATGATTTTTGATACTTCAGAATCTATTGTTGAACTTAACAAAACCGCTTCAGACTTTAAGAATTTTGAATTCGAACTGATTCGCTATTTCTCGATGAGTTCTCCTATTTCAGAAGAAGAATTCAATAAAATGGATGTTCAAAAAATAGCCGGAAAAGTATACAAAGCGGCTTACGAGCATTATCAGAATAAAATTGCACATACCGCAGAAATCGCTTTCCCTATCATTAAACAGGTTTATGAAGATCCTTCCAACAATTTTGAAAGAATCGCGGTTCCTTTTACAGATGGAAATAAAAATCTACAGGTCGTAACAAATCTGGAAAAGGCTTACGAAAGTGAAGGGAAACAGCTAACGAAGGATTTTGAAAAGAATATCACTCTTGCCATCATCGATGATTCCTGGAAAACTCACCTGCGTAAGATGGACGAACTGAAACAAAGCGTTCAGCTGGCGGTTCACGAACAAAAAGATCCATTGCTTATCTACAAATTCGAGGCATTCGAATTATTCAAACTGATGATCGATCAGATAAATAAAGATGTGATCTCCTTCCTGTTCAAAGGAGAAATTCCTGAAGGAAATGTTTCTAACACCGTTCAGGAAGCGAGACAACCCAGAAGAAAAGAGAAAATCGAAACCAGCAAAGAAG
>JBAVQO010000409.1:0-5760 GCA_049694135.1 Gillisia sp.
GAATGGTACTGTTCGTTCCACTCGGGAAGAAAAATAGTGGAAGAACCGTCCTCAGTAGTGATTATTCTGCGTTTCAAAAGATTATAGTTTTTTTTTGATGAAGATCGGGCTGTGAAAAAGGGCGCACTTCAAATGTATAAACTTTTGCCAAAAAAAGCCATTTTAAAGGGTTCAAAAAAGGTTTCCGTTTTGATTCTACTTTTATTTCGGTAAATTTGCAGTACTAAACCAACTACCATGAACAACGATACTTCTGCCTCTATAGATATCCAAAAAATACAAACTTCAAAAATAGATTCTGTAGATTTCGAAAATCTGGTTTTCGGAAAAGTGTTTACAGATTATATGATGGTGTGCGATTATGCCAATGGAAAATGGGAAACTCCTAAAATACAACCTTACGGTCCTATTGAGCTGGAACCTTCTGCAAAGGTTTTTCATTATGGGCAGGCGGTTTTTGAAGGAATGAAAGCTTTTAAAGACGGTAACAATGAGATCTGGCTTTTTAGACCCGACGAGAACTTTAAAAGGATCAACAAATCTGCAAAACGCATGGCAATTCCGGAATTCCCGGAAGAATTGTTTTTTTCTTCTCTAAAAAGTCTTCTAAAACTTGATAAAGAATGGATAAAAAAAGGGTTTGGGAATTCGTTGTACATACGTCCTTTTGTAATCGCAACCGAAAGAGGCGTTCAGGCCTCTCCCGGTTCTGAATATAAATTCATTATTATCTGCTCTCCTGCAAAATCCTATTATACCGGGGAAGTAAGGGTGCAGTTTTCTGAAAAATATAGCCGTGCCGCCGATGGAGGTGTTGGTTTTGCCAAGGCTGCAGGAAATTACGGCGCGCAATTTTATCCTACCAACCTCGCCAAAGCAGAAGGCTATCAGCAGATCATCTGGACCGATGCAAATTCTCACGAATTTTTAGAAGAAGCGGGTACTATGAATATTTTCTTCCGAATAAATGACACTTTATTGACCGCACCGGTTAATGACCGAATTTTGGATGGCGTTACCCGTAAAAGCATTATTCAACTGGCCGAAGAAGACGGAATAAATGTGGAAGTAAGGCGGGTACCTGTAAGGGAAATCGTAGAAGCAGCTAAAGACGGCAGCCTGAAAGAAATATTTGGAGCAGGAACCGCTGCGGTCATTAATCCTATTCAGGGATTCGGGTATCAGGGCGAAAAATTTGAACTTCCGAAGTTGAATGAATCCTACGCCGCTTATTTTAAGGATAAGCTGATGAAAATACAGTACAACCTTGCTACGGACCCTTACGGATGGAGGTATAAAATAGAATAACTTCTTTTATAAAATATTTTTAAAAAGTGCTATTCTTCTGAAGAAAAACGAACAGGAATTTTTATCGATTCATTTCTTTCAGCTAATCCCGAAGGATTCGATTTGGCCAGGATCAAAAAACCCGATTTGGAATTTTCAGGAAGGTCGAAGGAAAGTTTTCCGCTAAAATTTACGAAATCTTTGGTCGTCCAGTCTTCTGTGGTGGTTATAACTCCCTTTACAATTTCTTTATTATTCTCATTCACTAATTTTACGGGTGCGCTGCCTTCAAAAAACCAGCTTCCCATCGCTTTTCCTTTTATTTGTAAGGGAGACCCTATTGGTTGATTGATTTCGGGTTTTGTTACCTTAATAACCGGTTCGCCGTTTTCGACCCTGGCGGCCCTTGAAACTGCTGTATCAGGTTTTGTCTTGTTAATAGGTGCAGCTATTTGCTCATGAACATTTTTGTTTTTGCAGGATCCTGCAAAAATCATAAGAATAAGAACTAGAACTGAGACTCTCATAACAATACAGGTAAAGAATAAGTATTTCTAAACATCGCTGCCAAAAGTTGAACGGAAGTCCGGAGCAGCCACAGAATTTATTTTACGATCTTTTTTGTGGGTTTAAACAATATCGCTGTCAGAATCTGGATGATCTGCTTTCTTTGCGCTTTTCGGTCTTTCCCCTCGTTCATTGAACTGGCGATTATCTTCATCCGGGATATCTGTGGGACTGGAAGGCCGGTCGCTGTTACTGCCCGGAATATCAAGATCTTTTCCGGTAAAATCCACATCCTGTGGCCTGTCCAGTTCTTTATCCTGATTTTTATTCATGCTTCGCCCTTTTTCGTTTAAAGCCTGTTTATCTTCGCTTGTAATATTAGGATTATAAGGCAGGTCTTTGTTCTGTTTTGTTTTTTCTTCTTCGGGTTTCTTCACTTTTTTATCCATATTCATTATTTTTTATAATATTAAATATATGGATAAACAAGGCCTTTCTCAATCTCCTGCAGGTTAAAGTCTCGTTAAACCCGCAGCTTTTACTTTAGGATTTTAGCAATGTTGGGTTTAAAATAATCGGGGCCTTTTAGAACTTTTCCATCTTCACGATAAATGGGTTTTCCATCGGCTCCCAGTTTACTCATATTGCTTCGCTGGATTTCTTCAAAAACTTCTTCTATTTTATGTTGCATTCCATGTTCTATTATTGTGCCGCAAAGAATGTAGAGCATATCGCCCAGGGCGTCGGCAACTTCGGTCAGGTCGTTATTGTTGGCTGCTTCCAGATACTCTTCATTTTCCTCTTTCATCAGGTTAAACCTCAGCAGATTTTTTGCTTCTCCCAAATCGGCTATCGGACTTTCATTTATTCCCAATCCAAATGCCGTATGAAATTCCTTTACGGCTTCGATACGCTTTTTCATTCTTTTATCTTTTTTAAAAAGTTAACTTTGCGTAAAAATAACCAAAATGTTTAGTACCGGTCAATGGATTTTTGCCGCAATCTTCCTGATAGGATTTATAATTGCCATGATCTACAGCTATCGTAAGGATATTAATCTGCACCGCAAATACTACAGAGGAAGTTTTCTGGTGCTTATTGCCTTCCTTCTTTTTTTAGGATTGCTTTTTGTTATCAAAATCGTTTTAAAACGCTAAATTCTTTTGAATTACTACCTCTACCGAACTTTTCTGATATTTTAGATAAATCTCAACGTCGGAATTTAACTATATTAGCTGTTTAAATGGCCTAACCCCCTTGCTGATGAAAATTATTAAATACTTATTTTTTCTTCTTTTAATAGGAATAATTGCAGGAGCAGTTTACGTAGCCACAAAAAATGGAGATTACCAGATGGAACGGTCTGTGGTAATAAAAGCTCCTGTTTCTGTGGTTTTTAATGAAGTAAATAACTTTCATAATTGGGAAGACTGGAGTCCCTGGTCTAAGAGAACAGAAGACGTTATTGTTCTTTATTCTGATACCACCAGCGGGAAAGGGGCAAGTTTTAGCTGGAAAAGCGAATCTTTGGGCAAAGGAAAAATAACCAATATCAAGGTGTTACCAAATTCTTCTATAGACGAAAAGTTGTTCCTTTCGCCTGCTTCTTACGCAGATTCTAAAAGCGATGCCTACTGGAAGTTCGACAGTATTTCTGAAGGCACGAAAGTAACCTGGGGCATAAAGGGAGAACAGAGCTTTATGGAAAAGCTTGCCTATACTTTTAAAGACAGCTCCTTTACTCAACAATTAAAGCCTTTATTTAACCAGGCACTATCCAATCTTAAAGAAGTAACTGTCGAAAAAATGAACCGCCACTCCATAAATGTGGACGGTATTACGCAGTTGGGAGGAGGTTATTATATGTACACTACTACTGCCTCTAAAATTGGAAAGATCCCTTCGCAGATGAAAAAGATGTTTAAGGACCTTTCAAATTATATGGAGCAAAATAATATCACTCAATTAGGCGATCCCTTTATTCTTTTTAACGAATGGGACCGGCAGAACAATTCTGCAATTTATTCAGCAGGAATTTTTACCCCCAGCCTTATTATTACTCCTGAAGAAAGCTCGGTTCTAAATGGAATGCTTCCTTCTGAAAAAGTAGTAAAAGTAACCCTTAAGGGAGATTATAAATTTTTACCCGAAGCCCGTGATCAGGCTTTTGAATATTTACGCACGAACAATTTAGTTCCTTCCGATGAAGGAAAGATGCTGGAAATGTATTCCGTTAGTCCTAAAGATACTCCCAATCCTGCAGAGTGGGTCACAGAAATTTACATTCCCGTTACCGAGATGCCTCAAGACAATGAAACAGTAACAGAATGAAATCTTTAGTATTCGTGTTTCTTGGAGGAGGTTTAGGAAGCAGCTTGAGATTTCTGATTTCAAAGTACCTGAATATGGCCAACGTTGCCATTCCCTACGGAACATTAACCGTAAATGTTATCGGCAGCTTTATTCTTGGTTTTGTGCTGGGACTTACTCTAAAACCAGATCAGATCTCCAACACCGCCATTCTCTTTTTTGCTACCGGATTTTGTGGCGGATTTACCACTTTTTCGACCTTTGCCTTCGAAAATCAGATGTTTTTAAAAACCGGCGATTATTTCCATTTCGCCCTTTACAGTATAGGTTCCCTGTTATTTGGATTTTCTGCAGTTTTTGCAGGAATTTTTCTGTCCAAATATTTCTAATCGTGATATTTTTTAACGCCTACCGGAATACGGATATCCAAATCGTTTTCGGCAGGAGGTATCGGGCAGGAATAACCTTTGCTGTACGCGCAATAAGGATTGTAGGCCTTATTGAAATCGATAGTAATAGTATTCGTGGCTGGAATTCGTAGATCTATATAGCGACCACCCCCATAACTTTCGCGGCCATTGGTTTTATCGGTAAAAGGCAGAAATAAATAATCCAAGTATTGCGGATCATTCTTCAACTGCTGACTCTGATAAACATTAAGTTTGTATTTTTTTCCCTTTAGAGTAAAATAAACTTCCCCGTATTTAACATAAATCGGCATCCGATCTGTGGTAGTATGCATTACAAAAGGGGATTCTGCAGGGGTTCTAACGAACTTTGCCTCGACAGTGTAAGCGGTATCTATATCGAAAAAATTAAGCCCCTCAAAGTTTTCACGATCTTCGGCAGTTAACGGCGATTCCTGAGGATCCCGGAATTCCTTGTTTATCTCCTTCTGAAAATTTTTTACACTCTGAACTTTAGCTGAAGTTTGTGCAGAAGAAGAAAAAATTCCTGCTAAAAAAATCAGTGTACATAAATACTTCATCTTCATTATTTTCTGCAAAATTGAACATTTTTAATTAATTATCTCACCCCAAAACCGAAAATGATGGAATTATAAGTAATTTTAGCTCTTATTTTTCAAAAAGATGGTCCAGAGGTTATTTCGATCCTATATCGGCTCATTCCGTGGATTACGTCGTGAAATTTGGTTGCTGGCTCTGGTAACTCTTATTAATCGCGCCGGTACCATGGTTATTCCATTTCTTTCACTATATCTTACCAAGAGCAAAGGTTTTTCTCTGGAAGATGTGGGCTGGATTTTAAGTTTTTTTGGTCTTGGTTCTGTTGCAGGATCATGGCTGGGCGGAAAACTGGTAGATAGCATCGGGCATTATAAAACGATGGCGGCGAGTCTTCTGCTTTCTTCTTTTTTATTTATTCTTCTACAATTTCCCTCCAGCTTTTGGGGTATTTGCCTAGGGATTTTTCTGGTCATGACAGTGGCAGACACTTTTAGACCGGCGGTTTTTGTTGCCATTGGAACCTACAGCAAACCCGAGAACAGAACTCGTTCTGTCACGCTTATAAGGTTAGCCATCAACCTGGGATTTTCTGCCGGTCCTGCAATAGGTGGCTTTATTATTGCCACTGCCGGTTATAACGGCCTTTTTTGGGTAGATGGTCTTACCTGTTTTTTGGCCGGTTTATTGT
>JBAVQO010000410.1:0-4030 GCA_049694135.1 Gillisia sp.
CTGCTCGATCAGGGAACAAGCAAAAAATTGAGGTTTCGACCCCGCTCGATCTGATAATAATATGAGACAGGAATTTAAGCCTTCAGAATAAAGAAAATCTGTAGAATTATTTTCTTCTGCCAAAAATTCTGAGTAGAAATAAAAACAGGTTTATAAAGTCAAGATATAGTCGCAAGGCTCCTATTACGGCGCCTTTTTTCTGTTCTTCTTCACCATAAAAACCTTCACGGCTCATGATCTTAATTTTTTGGGTGTCATAAGCGATAAGACCAACGAAGATAAGGACCCCCACATAGGTAACTGTCCAGTAAAGCATCTCACTCTTCAGGAAAAAGTTAACAACAGAAGCCAGGATAAGTCCAATGAGTGCCATAAAAGCAAGGTTTCCGATTTTGGTAAGATCTTTTTTTGTGGTATAGCCATATAAACTCATAAGCGCAAAAGTACCCGCGCAAATAAAGAAGGTCGAAGAAAGAGACCCTGCGGTATAAACCAGAAAAAATATTGAAAGCGTGAGTCCGTTCAACGCCGAATATCCCAAAAACAGAGCGACTGCAGTTTGCGAAGAGATTTTATTAATGGCGCCGCTTAAATACCCAACCACAACCAGCTCTAGAATTATTAATCCGAAGAATACAAAACTGTGATTAAACAGCGCATTTATAAAATTCGGGTTTCCGGCCACATACCAGGCTACAAGACCTGTTAACCCAAGAGCTCCCGTCATCCAGCTGTACACCTGATTTATAAAATTGGTTTCAACGGTTTTTACATCTTCCCTTTTAATGGGCTTGCTTTCTACTGAAGGTGTTTTCATAATACTTTCAACTTTATATTAAAAATATAAAAATTTGTTAAAGGTAAAAATTAAGCCGCAGAAATACTTCGCCTTTTTTCTGAAAAATCTACTGACTCTTGGTGAAAATGACTCCGACTCTGCCAGGCTCGATTAATTTTCCGTTAAAGAAATTTTTCAAAGCATACACTATTCGGTGCATCCCTGTACTGCCCGTAATTAGGAATTATTTTATAACCGCATTTCTTATAAAGCGCAATAGCTTCGGGTTGGCGAATGCCTGTTTCCAGAATACATTTTTCATAGCTGAGTTCTCTCGTCCAATTTTCGAGTTCGGAAATTATTTTTGCCGCGATTCCCTTTCCTCTGTTATCGGCTTTTACAAACATTCGCTTTACTTCTACTACTCCAGCAGCATATTTTTTAATACCTCCACCACCAACTGCTTCGCCTTTTTCGTAGGCAACCACCACATGTTTTATGGCATCAAGTTTATTGAACTGATTGTAAAATTCATGTTCATCGCCATCTCGAATTACCAAATCGGCATCCAGTAATTTCACAAGTTCCTTAAAGTCGGAGTCTTGAGAATGAGTGCGTTTTAAAATGAGTTCCGGTGTCATTTAGCTAAAAATTATTGTTGTACCAGAACTTCAATCAGTTTTACGAGATTTTGCATATCCCGAAAATCCATCAGCTCTACCGGAGAATGGGAATATCTACCGGGCCAGGAAAGAGGAATGGATGGAATTCCATAGCCCAGGAAGGCCTGTCCATCGGTTCCCCCAGCGGTCATTCCATACTGGGTTTTTATGCCGTTTTGTTCAGCAAGAGCGGTGATTTCCTGCAGATTATCACGACTTACAAAATTGATGCTTTCCAACACACGAATAACAGCTCCATCTCCCAATGGGCAACCGGCAAAGGTTTCCTGTGTGTAAGGATCGTCTGACGAGACATAAGTGTCTATGGGATAAACGGTTGTTGCATCTTTCAGATTTTGGGCGGCAAAAGTAGAGCCATTCAGGCCTATTTCTTCTTCAACCGACCAGACAAAAGTGATTTTTTGATGCAGCTCTTCAGGATTGATGTTTTTGATGCTTTGTAACAACGCTGCACACCCCACACGGTCGTCGAAACCTCTGGCGGTTGCTTTGTTTTCGCTTAACCTCAACATTTCTTTAGGCATGGTAACCGAAGTTTTTCCAGCTTCAATTCCGGCCGCCTTTGCTTCTTCTGCCGAAGAAAATCCTGCGTTCACAATTAATTCTGAAGATAAATTTCGCTCCTTAGCCTCTAAATAATTTTCTCTCGGTTCAAAAACAGCTTTAATTTCACGTTTTTCAGAATGAATAATGGCTGGTTGCGCCTCCCAAATCCAGGGAAGCATGCCTCCCCTGCTTTCCAAAACCAATTTCCCGTCCGGGTTAATGGACTTTACCAAATAGCCCGTTTCATCCATATGGGCGACAAAAACAGTGTGTTTAGAGCCTTTTCCGAAGGACACAATAATATTACCTTTTTCATCCACCTTTGCATGTGCCCAGGAGGGCAAATCAGAAAGTATAAATTCGCGCACCTCATTTTCTGAAGTACTCACTCCATATTTTCCTACCAGTTTCTTTACAAGATCATTTTCGGCATTAAATGTACCATATTCCTTTTCTTCATTTTGAACAATAGCGGTAGGAAGTGCTTTGTATTTATTTTTACTTCCCGCAGCTTTTAACCAGTAATTAATCAGTTTTTTTATATCTTTTCCTGAAACTGTTTCCACCGGGGTGTAGGGATAAAGAGAAGCCATCCCAATTTCTGTAATATTTTGATCTTTATATTTTACCGTGGAAGCCGGAGTATAAAAAGAATGGTCGGGTGTAAGTTTTAAAAAATTCTCAGCTGTTGTTGATGTCAATTCTTTATTGGTAAGCAGGTTTTTATTGATTTCATCAGATTGTAAATACCGGTTAAACCGATAGATTTCATCAAACGGGCCCTGTTCATTTATGATGGCTTCCAGGCCTTTCCCATTTAATAATTCCAAAGTAGTCCAGGCAATTACCACGGTTCCTTTACTATTTTTAGCTTTTAATGAATTGGCTACTGCAGCAAGAGCGATAGCAGCTGCTTTAATTTTCATGGATGGAGCCGAAATGAGAGAATCGCCAAGAATTACCGGTTTTTTATTCAGAGTTACAGGATCCAGTTTTTGAATTCCTTTTTTCGCCACTTCTTCTGAAGATGAAACCCCCACATCTATAAAAGCTTCCTGCCACCCGAAAGGTTTTTTGGAGCTTTCGCTGATGGACCGCAATCGTTCAAAATGCATGGAAGGAACTGTGGAAATACCAATAACCGATCCTTCTGAAGTATTGATATGAACTTCATGCCCTTCCATGAACTGATGGGATAAATTTCCATAATGAGGGCCAATAGGTGCTATTTTTAGATACCCGTTATTTTTAATTTCGCTAATTACATAGCCGGGTTCATCTAAGGGTGCGGTAATGAGTTTTCTGGGCGTGCCGGACCCAAAAACGGCATAAAGGTTTCCCAATTTATCCTGTTTAAGTTTAACATCAGGCAGAAGCGATTTAAGGTAATCTATGGCTTCCTTTTCTCTCCCGGAAACCGCACTGGTCTTCGCAAATTCAAAAAGATCCTTCCGCAGCGAGGAATCGCTTTGGGCATTTGCTGATATTGAAACAACAAAAAATAAAATGATTAAAAAGGTACAGGGGTAAATTTTTTTCATAGGGCCAGAAGTTTATCTCGAAATATACGAATATCTCCTATAAAAATAACAGAGAAGAATGCCACCCCATCTTTCTATCGATACGCGGAATTTCTTTTTGAAACTGGTTTTATTCTCTTACTCGCTATATTTTGATTATACCCCCGCGACAATCAGAGACCATATCTGATGGCCAAATCTTTAAGAGAAAAGCACCGGAATTTTTACTGAAGATTTCCGCCAAACAATGCACAGTTTACAGCCTAAAAAATTTCCTGTAAAAACTTCCAAAAAAATGAGTAACTTCATAAGGTTATTAATTTATACTTCTGAATTTCAGGAAACTACAATAACAAAATCAAAAATTTTTCATTTAACCAACTACATTCATTATGAAATCAAAAATCACATTTTTAGCTTTAGGAGTCGTCATGTTATTTTCAATGAGCAACACGGCTCCTGTTCCCGAAACTCATATTATAACTTTATATGTAGATACGGCC
>JBAVQO010000411.1:0-8352 GCA_049694135.1 Gillisia sp.
GCTAATTCGCTTTCTGTGTATTTAAAATGATTTGATATAAGATGTTTCAATTCTGATTTATTATCTTCTGAAAGTTGTTCTAATTCAATCATTTCCATGTTGAAGTTATTCTTATCCAGATTGTTTCCGGGGTTATAGATGTAGGCGATTCCTCCGCTCATACCGGCAGCGAAATTGCGCCCTATTTTTCCCAGAATTACGGCAATTCCACCTGTCATATATTCGCATCCGTGGTCTCCAATTCCTTCAATAACCGCCTTGGCTCCGGAATTCCGAACACAGAATCGCTCACCCCCAATACCATTTATGTAGGCTTCACCTTCAATCGCACCATAAAGAGCTACATTGCCAATAATAACATTTTCATGAGATTTAAAAGTGGCTTTTTTGGGCTTGTACACCGTAAGAATGGCTCCGCTTAAAGATTTTCCCAGGTAATCGTTGGTGTTTCCCTCTACGTTTAGTCTAAGGCCGTGCGTGGCAAAAGAGCCAAAACTTTGTCCTGCAGATCCTTTAAAATTAAGGTTGAGCGTATTTTTTGGGAGTCCCTTGGCGCCGTGCATTTTAGAAATTTCATTGCTAATTATGGCACCTGTGGTACGGTTGATATTGCTTATTCTGAAATCGAGGCTCATAGGCTCTTTCCTGTAAATGGCCGGATGCGCTTTTGAGAGAATTTCAAAATCCAACACATTTTCGAGGTTATGGTTTTGAGTGCCCGTATTGTGAAGCGGCGTTCCGTCCTTGATTGCCGGCTTGTATAAAATTTTGGAAAGATCTATTCCCTGCGCTTTATAATGGTCGATAGCTCTGTTCATGTCTAGTTTTTGATTTTGCCCCACCATTTCGTTGATGGTCCTAAAACCTAAGTCTGCCATAATTTGCCGCAACTCCTGAGCAACAAAATACAGGAAGTTAATTACATGTTCCGGAGTACCGGTAAAGTTTTTACGCAGTTCGGGATCCTGGGTGGCAATACCCACGGGGCAGGTGTTTAAATGGCAGGCACGCATCATGATACATCCCGAGGCAACCAGAGGTGCAGTGGCAAATCCGAATTCTTCAGCTCCCAACAAGCAGGCGATGGCTACATCACGGCCTGTCTTTAATTGTCCGTCGCATTCAACTACAATTCTGCTCCTGAGATTGTTCAAAAGAAGTGTTTGCTGGGCCTCAGCAATTCCCAATTCCCAGGGTAAACCTGCATGTCGCAGGGAGGTTAAAGGCGAAGCGCCCGTACCTCCATCATATCCGGAGATCAGGACGACGTCTGCTTTGGCCTTTGCCACACCCGCTGCAATAGTACCCACTCCGACTTTCGATACCAGCTTTACATTTATTCTGGCTTCTCTATTGGCATTTTTTAAGTCGAAAATCAGCTGCGCTAAATCTTCAATAGAATAGATGTCGTGGTGTGGAGGAGGAGAGATGAGGCCTACATAAGGAGTGGAATTCCTGGTTTTGGCGATATCAGGATTCACTTTTGGTCCGGGCAGCTGGCCTCCTTCGCCGGGTTTGGCTCCCTGTGCCATTTTTATCTGAATTTCCTGAGCATTGCTTAAATAATTGATAGAAACCCCGAATCTTCCCGAGGCCACCTGTTTGATAGCTGAATTCCTCCAGTTTCCGTCTGAACTTTTGTTAAATCGATCCGGATTTTCTCCTCCTTCTCCGGAGTTGCTCTTTCCTTTTATCCTGTTCATCGCGATTGCCAGGTTCTCGTGGGCTTCCTTGCTAATGGAACCAAAAGACATGGCACCGGTTTTAAACCTTTTTACGATTTCGGTCCAGGGTTCTACTTCGTCTATGGAAATAGGATTAAGATCTTTAAACTTGAACATTCCCCGCAAAGTCATGAGCCGTTTTGTCTGGTCATTTATAAGTTGCGAATACTCTTTATAGCTTTTTAAACTATTTTGTTTTACGGCCTGCTGAAGTTTTGCTACGCTTGCCGGATTAAACATATGCCTTTCTCCATTTCGTCTCCAGCGGTAATCTCCACCAATTTCCAAATCCAGTTTAGCATTAGCTTCTGAAGGTTCAAAGGCCCTTTGATATCTTTTCTGAATTTCTTTTTCTATTTCATAAAGTCCAATCCCTTCAATTCTGGTAGGGGTATTAGAGAAATACTTATTTACAAATTTTTGGTTCAGGCCCAGAATCTCAAAAATCTGCGAACCGCGATAGGAGTGCAGGGTAGAAATGCCAATCTTATTCATAATCTTCACGATTCCTTTCCCGATGGCTGTATTAAAATTCTGAACTGCAAGTTCGGGATCTTCAACATCTATTTCCTTTTCTTCAACCAGCTTATAAATTATTTCATCTACCATATAAGGGTTTACCGCACTGGCACCATAACCAAACAACAGTGCAAAATGATGCGGCTCCCGCGGTTCAGCAGATTCAATAATAATTCCGAAGGCAGAGCGGCGATTATGTTTTTTAACCATGTGGTGTACAAAAGAACAAGCCAGTAAAGAAGGAATAGGAGCTAACTTTTTAGTAATACCCCTGTCTGAAAGAATTATAATGTTACAACCATCATCGACAGCGGCTGTAATCTCAAGAATAATTTCATCTAATCGCGCTTCGAGTCCGTTAAGCCCTTTTTCGAGCTCGTATAAAATCGATATGGATTTTGCCTTAAAACCCGGATAATCGATATATTTTATTTTATCCAGATCTTCGCTGGAGATCACCGGATTCTGAATGCGAAGTTTTTTACATTGAAGTGGTGATATGTTAAAGATATTGCGGTCTTCCCCAATAGATAAACTGATGTCGGTAACAATTTCTTCACGAATTCCATCGAGTGGCGGATTGGTTACCTGTGCGAATAACTGCTTAAAATAGTTGAATAAGAGCTGTGGTTTTTCGGAAAGAACGGCCAGAGGAATATCTGCGCCCATAGAACCTATAGCTTCTTTGGCCTGAGTTGCCATGGGAGTAATAATGGTCTTGATATCTTCTGAAGTATACCCGAAAAGTTTTTCCCGAATGTGAAAATCTACCTGTTCTACGGGAGTTTTATGGCCGGTGTAGGAAATGTTCCCCAGAGGTAAAAGATTTTTTTCCAGCCATTCCCGATAAGGAAGACGATTTACAACCTTCTCTTTTACTTCCTCATCGCCAATGATTCTTCCTTCATTCATGTCTACCAGAAACATTCGTCCCGGTTCCAGTCGGCCGTGGAATTCAACATTTTCAGGATCAATATCTATCACTCCGGTTTCTGAAGACATGATTACGTATCCATCTTTTGTAAGAGTGTATCGAGAAGGCCGCAACCCGTTTCTATCCAATAGGGCTCCTATATAATTTCCGTCGGTAAAGGGAATAGAGGCGGGACCGTCCCAGGGTTCCATAATACAGGAATTGTATTCATAAAATGCCTTTTTTGCATCCGGCATGGCAGGATTCTTTTCCCAGGCTTCGGGTACCATCATCATAATAGCTTCCGGAAGCGATCTCCCGGTCTGGATAAGAAGCTCCAAAACCATATCCATCGATGCCGAATCTGATTTTCCTTCCTGGGTGATAGGAATTATTTTTTTAAGATCATCGCCAAATTTTTCACTTTTAAAAAGCTCTTCGCGGGCTTTCATCCGGCTCAAATTTCCCCTTAGGGTGTTTATTTCTCCATTGTGGCACATATAACGAAAAGGTTGTGCCAGATCCCAGGTAGGGAAGGTATTGGTAGAAAAGCGCTGGTGAACCAGGGCAAGTTTGGTTACCACCTCCGGCTGATTAAGATCTTTATAAAAAACGTTGATATCCTGCGGCATCAATAAACCCTTATAGATTATGGTGCTGTTGGATAAGCTGGGAAAATAAAAGAATTCGGCTTCAGATAACCCTGAGCTTTCAATTTCATGTTCCGCAATTTTTCGTGCCGCAAAAAGGCGCGCATTAAACTCTTCTTCCGAAGAGTCTTTTTCTTTTCCTATGAATATTTGTTGAATATCGGGTTCAGAAAGAGCGGCAACGTTTCCAAGACAGGTTTTATCTACCGGAACTTTTCTCCATCCAAGAATCTTTAATCCCTGCGCTTTAACCTGAGTTTCAAAGATCTTTTTGCAAATAACCCGCTGGTTCTTCGATTTGGGAAGAAAAACCATTCCCACGGCATATTTCTTAAAGTCAGGAATTTCAAATTCACATGCTTTTTTAAAATAGTCATGAGGTATTTCTATCAGAATCCCTGCTCCATCACCGGTTTTACCATCGGCACTTACCGCTCCGCGATGTTCCAGCCGGATAAGAATATCTATTGCTTTATGAATAATATCGTTGGTTCGTTTGCCTTTCAGGTTGCATATAAAGCCCGCGCCGCAATTATCATGTTCAAATTCAGGAGAATATAGTCCCTGTTGCTTTATTTTCATCTTAAAATTTTATTGAATTATTTTTATAAAAATATTCAATTGTATGTGAAAAATAAAGCAAAAATAGCTTTTTAAGTATTAATTTGCAGTAAAATTAATTTTACCTATTTAAATTCATAATTATTTATTTTTCCTGCCTTCATTTTAGAAGACCCGCAATTTTTATTTGAAATATTTTTAGTGAAAGCTCTTCCATTCACTTTTTAAAGAATTCTTAATATTCGTTAAAGTACTATTAAATCGTTTTCTGTTGATAATACCTCAGGAAACTCCCCGTTTTATCTCGTAACGAAATGTTTTTGCATAACAAATAATGTAAAACCCAAATCACAAATTTTAACCTAGCCTGATTTTTCGGGCTCCCTAAACAAGTAATTATGAAATTTAGAAATGTTCCTAAAGTTGGATTCCTTTTGCTGGCGATAAGTTTTTTTACCGCCTGCTCCAAAGATAACAACGACAAAGATCTCAACAACCCTGCTAATGATGGATACGCCACCGCAGTTTACGTGAGCGATGCTCCTATCGATAATGCCAGCGTGCAAGGAGTTTTTGTGACAATTACCGGAGTATCGGTCAATGGAAAAGCCATTGATGGTTTTAACAAGACCACGGTTAATTTGAGCAGTCTACAAAACGGAAATACTCAGCTCCTGGGAGACATGAAGTTACAGAGTGGAACAACCTCAGACATTAAATTAACCCTTGATGGTTCCGCAGATGCCAACGGAGATGCTCCCGGAAATTACATCCTGATGGCTGATGGTACGAAACAGGCATTAACTTCAGATTCTAATGAAATTTCTGTAAACGATAATGCCGAAATTAAAGAGAACGATAACAACGAACTTGTTCTTGATTTTGATCTTAGAAAAGCCATTGTTTCCAATTCCAGTAACGAGTTTGGTTTTGTAAGCAATTCGGAGCTTTCTAACAGCATTCGTGCTGTAAACACTCTTAATGCCGGAACTATCAAAGGGAATGTTGACAATTCTTCTTCGAGTGAAACTATGGTAGTGTATGCCTACAAAAAGGGCTCTTATTCCTCTTCAGAAGCAGATGCGGCCGGAGACAGTGGAGTTCGTTTCGCAAATGCGGTAACCAGTTCGGTTGTGAATGGCAGCGGAGATTTTCAGCTCAATTTCATGGAAGCCGGAGATTATGAACTGCACCTTGCGTCTTATTCCGACAGCAACAACGACGGAAAAATAGAATTTCAGGGAATGCTTCAGGCCAGCAGCGATACTGCTATAGATCTGCAGGATGTGAGTGTAGATGCAAATTCTGAAACTGAAGTACAAATTTCGGTATCAGGGTTGTTGAATTTATAATTTGCCCCACCTTTTAGAAAGGAAAGAACTGCTGTAAGTCCCATGACTTGCGGCAGTTCTTTTTACAGAAAGAAAGCCAGCAGAATCCCCGCGATGATAGCCCCTAGTTTTGATGCATTAAAGCTGTGATTTTTAGATCCTTCAAAAATAATTGTAGTGCTTACGTGAAGAAAAATACCAATTACAAGGGCATTAATATACTGTTGGTATTGCTGAAAAAAAGAAAAATGAAGTTGTAAATAACTTCCGAGGGGAGTCATTATTCCGAAAAGAGCAAGGAGAGCAAATATCTTTTTTCGGGAATAATTGGATTTAATCATAAAAGTAGCCAGTATTGCCGCTACGGGAATTTTATGAATTACCACTCCGTAAATAAGATCTTTTACAGTCGTTAAGGGGAATCCTTCCAGCAAAGAATGCAGGCTCAAACTAAGAAACAGTAGGAACGGAAATTTGGAAGATTTCCCGGAATGATGCAGGTGGCCATGTTCCACTCCCTGTGATAAAAATTCCAAAAGTATCTGGAGCAGTAAACCGGCCATAATAAACAAGCCGATGGAAGAAGTATTTTCTTTATAAACTGCCGGTAACAGCTCCAGAACGGTTATGGAAAGCAGATAGGCACCGCTAAAAGAAAGCAAAAGCTGAAAGGTGAAGGAGGAACTCGGTTTTAAAAAAACAGAAATCAGATAACCCAGAAATACAGCAAGGAGCGGAAGCAAATAAATAAAGGAGGAAACTTCAAAATTCATAAAATCGGGAGATTTACTGAGCGGTTGTATTTGCCGTATCGCACAAAATTAATGTATTTTTGCCGGTAAAGAAATCGTTAAAATGGGAAATAATTTTGAAATGGTCGCGAAAACCATGTACGGCTTTGAACCTGTTCTTGCCAGGGAATTGCGTGCATTGGGTGCAATGGATATAAAAGAAGGAGTTCGCAATGTTCAATTTACGGGCGATAAAGGCTTTATGTACAAAGCCAATCTATGCCTGAGAACGGCTATTAAAATATTGAAACCTTTTAAATCTTTCCGTATTTCTTCTGAAGATGATCTTTATCGTGAAATGAAGAATATCGCCTGGGAAGAACTTATGGAGGTTAATGATACCCTGGCTATTGATGCTACCGTTCATTCAGAAAAATTTACTCATTCAAAATTTATCGCCCAAAAATCAAAAGATGCGATCGTAGACAGGTTTCGCGAAAAATTCGGGAGTCGACCAGATGTAGACCTCGATTTTCCAACCCTTCGGATAAACGTTCATATAGAAAAAGACTATTGCAATGTTTCTCTTGACAGCAGTGGGCAATCTCTTCATAAAAGGGGATATAAAACCGCTACCAACATCGCTCCGATAAATGAAGTTTTGGCCGCCGGACTTTTGTTGCTTTCCGGGTGGGACGGCCAGTGCGATTTTCTGGATCCTATGTGTGGGAGCGGAACTATCCTGATTGAAGCTGCCATGATCGCCTGCAATATTCCACCGAATTTAAACCGAAAAGAATTCGCTTTTGAACGTTGGAAAGACTGGGATGTGGATCTTTTTGAAAAAATTGAAGAATCTGTGCTGAAAAAAGTACGCGATTTTCATTTTACCATTCAGGGATTCGATACAGCTCCTTCTGCAGTTCAAAAAGCTATTGATAACATAGAAAATGCCAGTTTATCTGAATTTATTTCAGTAAAACGACAGGATTTCTTTGAAAGTGAAAAGGAGAGAGAACGGCATTTACATATGGTATTCAATCCACCTTACGGGGAACGCCTGGACATCGATATGCCGGTATTTTATAAAAAAATAGGGGACACTTTAAAACAGGGTTATCCTGGCACAGAGGCGTGGTTCATAACCTCTAACCTGGAAGCCATAAAAAATGTGGGACTCAGGCCTTCACGCAAAATAAAGTTATACAACGGCGCATTGGAATCTAAATTTCTGAAGTACGAAATTTATGAAGGCACCAAAAAGATTCACAAACTCAGACAAAACCAAAAAGATTAATCTCTCGCCTTTTTATAAAGAGGAATCAGGTAAGACAGTGTATAGCCGTAACCAACGCCAAAGCTACTGCCGTCGTACGTTCTGTTGAAGCCCGGGATCACCAGGTTATCGAAATTAGGGGGAGTTGTTTGCGAAATTCTTCTCTTTAGCTGGGCATTTAATCCGAGGTAAAGATTATTAACAAGTTCTACTTTCATTCCTACGACCAATTCTGCCCAACTGGCTGTTAATCCTGTGCTTTCTGAAGGAGATGTGTTGATGTTCGGAGGGAAATAAGTACTCCTGTCATAGATTTCGTACCGATTGAGAGTTTGCGAAAAAGTGGAAAATCCATAGCGCAGGCCAACATAAATCATATTTTCCATTCCGGCCCAGTTGTCGTAAGCGTTGTAATCTGCACCCAATTTTATATAACTTCCCTTAGCTGTCACGGCAATATTATCGCCTTCAAAATCGCGTTTTTCGTTTCCGATTTCTGCCGCCAGGAAAAAATTCTTATACAATCTGTAGTCACCCAAAACTTCGAATCCGCTATAAGAATCATCTAGTAAGGTTCGTAAAGGCTTACTGAGATCCACCCCCACACGCAGGCCATACTTCTCTTTGAACGGAATAGTGTCTTGTTC
>JBAVQO010000412.1:0-7209 GCA_049694135.1 Gillisia sp.
TCTTTCTTCGTTAAACGGAGTTTATGGAGGAATGTTAACAGCGATGAACGGGAGAGCCTAAATTGTAGATTTGAAAAAAACTTTACAAATTCTAATCAAGAAACTAAACAAACTATAAATGGCGTCCGGAAAACAATCCCCACGACAGAAGATGATTAACCTGATGTATCTGGTTTTCATCGCAATGTTGGCTCTTAACGTATCAAAAGAAGTGCTTACCGCTTTTGGTATTATGAATGAAAAATTAACCGTAGCCAATCAAACCACCGAAGTTCGCAATAACGCTGCGATGGCCGGACTGGCTGCAAAAGTAGAGGAACAACCAGCTAAATATGCCCCTTTAAAAGATAAAGCCGATAAGATAGATAAACTTTCTCAGAACCTCAAAAGTCATATTACCAGTCTTAAAAAAGATTTGACTGCCGAAGTGGAAGACCCAACAGATTATGAATCCATGGACAGGGCAGACCAGTTAGACAACAGATTTTTTAAAGGTGGTAAAATAACCGATAAAGGAAAAGAATTTGTAAATGCCATCGATACTTATCGGGAAGGCGTATTAAACGTTTTGGGTAAGGATTACCCTCAGGTGTCGGAAGAAGTTAAAAAGGAATTTTCTACTCAGCCTGTTAATAAAAAAGGAATCGAAGGGCCGATGCCCTGGCTGGATTATAATTTCCAGGGGTTTCCTTTAGTGGCTTCCATTACCAAACTTACTCAGTTGCAGGCAGATGTGGAAACCACCGAAAATGACATTTTGTCGACCATGCTTTCCGGGCAACTGCAAAGCGAGGTTTCCTTAAACAATTATCAGGCTATTGTTATTCCCGATAAAACCGCATTTTTCAGTGGAGAGAATTTTAAAGGAAAAGTTGTTTTGGGTAGGTTCGATAAAACCCTTCAATTCGATAAAGTGGTTATCAACGGGAACACCCTGAAACAGACACAAACCGTTGGCGGGCAGGTAATGCTTGATTTTCCGGCTGGAAATGTTGGGGAGAAGGAAATTACAGGTCAACTGCAATATACAGAGAACGATAGCGTTAAAAGTATACCTATAAAATCATCTTATGCGGTAATTCCGAAGCCAAATTCGGCGGTAATTTCTGCAGACAAAATGAATGTGGTATATCGTGGGGTTAAAAACCCCATGACGATCTCCATTCCGGGTGTTGGTAATGTGTCAGCAAACGCTCCCGGACTTACATCTGTAGGTGGGGCCGGAAATTATGTAATGGATGTTACTACTTTACAGGCTAGAGAAGTAAAAATTAATGTGAGCGGAAAGCTTCCCGGCGGTGAAACTGTAAGTGACAGTAAAACTTTTAGGGTAAAAGATATACCAAGACCAGTTGGAACTATTAGAGGTGAAGACGGATCGGTAAAAATGCAACGCAATGGATTAGAAATTTCTTCGGTTGGAGCAGATCTTCCCGATTTTGATTTCGACATTAAATTAAATGTTACCGGGTTTAGCTTTAAAGTTTCCGGACAACCAACGGTAAGGGTTCACGGAAACAAATTGGATTCTGCTGCTAAAAACGCTCTGCGAAGAGCAGGTAGAGGCGAAACCGTTCAGATTTTTGACATTGAAGCACAATTAGCTACTAATTCCGGTTATAAACTTAAAAAAGTGTCTCCGGTATTTATAGAGTTAACAAACTAATTAAATTACATGACCATGAAGTGGAATCAGTTTTTGATGGGGGCATTTGGTTTCCTGTTCTCCTTTTCATCTTTCGCTCAGTCTAATATACTGAATGCAAATGAGCCGGATCAGATAGGAGAGTTAACCAAGGCCGAGAAGTTGGTGGAAAAGAATAGCGGTCCTCTTAAATATGGATATATCGATAATCGTGATATCCTGTGGTCTAAGAATGTATGGGAAATCGTAGATTTAGACGAACGTATAAATTTTCCTCTTTACTATCCTGTAGATACCAATAATATTGGCAAGAACAGAAGATCTTTATACGATGTATTGATCGGGGCTATAAAAAGTGGCAAAATCAAGAATATTTATGCCGATTCTTATTTCAACGGAAAAAGAACGTTGAAGGATATTAGTGCTGCGATTTCCAAAACCGATACTACCGATCTTGGGATAGAACAATACAACGCCGGAGAGCAGGTAGATCCGCAGTATATTACCCATCGCGATATACAGGCTGCAGATATAGCAGAATATCATATTCGCGGAATGTGGTATTTCGATAAAAGACAGGCGGAATTGAAATACAGATTGCTTGGTATCGCTCCCGTAGCACCAGATGTGAATTTTATAGATCAGGATCAGCCGGATTTGGTAGAATTATTTTGGGTGTGGTTCCCAGATGCCAGAGATGTTCTTTACAAAGCAGATGCTTTTAATGGAGACAATACGGCCAAATCCATAAGCTTTGACCATTTGTTAAATGCCCGTCGTTTTCATGCAATAATTTACAAAGAAGATAACGTTCAGGGAGATCGTGAGGTGAATGAGTACATCGATAAAAACTCGTTTATGCAGCTCATAGAATCTCAGCGTCTAAAAGAACAAATCAGGAATTTTGAAGAAGATATGTGGAATTATTAATTCACAACAGACTTAAAAATACCAAAACGTTCCGGGATTCCGGGACGTTTTTTAATTTTGTCGTATGGCAGATTTTATAATAGTAGGTGCAGGATTAAGCGGTATAGCAATGGCAGAAGAATTACTGTCTGCGGGATATTCGGTTCGGGTCATAGATAAAAGTATTCAGTCCGCTTCCCGGGTTGCCGGAGGAATTATGAATCCGGTGGTATTGAAGCGTTTCACCCTTGCCTGGAACGCCGACAAACAATTGAAAAAAGCGAAAGAATTTTATCGGGATCTTGAGCAAAAGTTATCTGTCGATTTTTTTTCGGAACTTCCTGTATACCGTAAATTCCATTCGGTGGAGGAACAGAACAACTGGTTTCTTGCTGCCGATAAGCCTTCGCTCGGGGCTTTTTTGGATACAAAACTTCTAAATAGTTTAAATCACTTCATCCCTTCCCGGAATAAATTCGGAAAAGTACAGGAAACAGCCGTAGTAGATACCGAAACACTTCTCTTTGAGTATAAGCAGTATCTTCAAAAAATCGATTCTTTTTCAGATGAAATATTCGAGTATGATGCAGTTGAAATCGATGAAGAAAACTGTTCTTATAAAAATCACTCCTGTAAAGGAATCATTTTTTGCGAAGGAATGGGGTTAATTAATAATCCATTCTTCAACTATCTTCCGTTGAGAGGAAATAAAGGGGAATATATTATTGTTAGAGCAGCAGAATTAAAGCTGACGGTAGTCGTAAAATCTTCAATATTTATTATTCCCATAGGGAACGACTGTTATAAAGTTGGCGCCACGTATAACAATCACGACAAAAGTGTACAACCTACTTTGGAAGCCAGGGAATATCTTGCTGCAGAACTATCAAAAACAGTAAGCTGCGGGTATGAAATAGTAGATCAGGTGGCGGGAATGCGTCCCGCGTCGGCAGACAGGCGGCCTTTTGTGGGAGCACACCCGGTTCATCCTAATTTGTATTGCTGTAATGGTTTTGGCAGCCGTGGAGTACTTGCAGCGCCCACACTTGCAAAACAATTGCTGGAAAATATTCAGAATGGAACCAGTTTGCCTTCAGACGTGGATATTATTCGTTTTAAGAAGCGTTTTCTTCGGTCTTCTTCTTATAATGAAGAAAGAAATTAATCCAGATATTCCGGGAGAGCCTGATAATTATTGGAAGAAAAACAACAAGAGTAGCTGTAATTACTATAAAAGTTGTTAACCTCTCGGCGTCCAAAAACACATAACTAATTATAAAGGCAGCTACAGCAAAAGCAATCCCCACCGCATAACTCACATACATGGCACCAAAGAAAAAAGAAGGCTCGATTTTATATTTGGTGTGGCAATGCGAGCAGCGTTCGTGCATCTTAAAAAGTTTACCTATTGCATAAGGATTGGGATCTACATACATACTTTCTTCCTGACAAACCGGGCAGGTACCGGTAAGAACGCTGTAAATTTTTTTTCCCTTTAAGAAATTCATTTCCATTTTTTTAGCATTACAAAAATAGGCATCTTTGCAAAATTAACGGAGAGGAAACATGCTTAATATTCATAACTTATCTATATCATTTTCGGGAGAAACCCTTTTTGATGAAATTACTTTCAGGCTGGGGGCAGGAGACCGCGTAGGACTCATAGGAAAAAATGGGGCCGGGAAATCCACGATGCTAAAGATTCTTGCCGGAGAGCAGGAACCCGATACGGGCCAAATCGCCAAAGATAAGGAGCTAAAAATAGGCTTTTTAAAGCAGGATATAGATTTTGTGCAGGGCAGAACGGTTATGCAGGAAGCCCAACAGGCTTTTACAGAAATAAAAGCGTTGGAAAAACGCATAGACTACATCAACGAACAGCTTGCCATTCGCACCGATTATGAAAGCGATTCTTACACACAACTCATAGAAGATTTAAGCGAAGTAACTCACCAATATGAAATCATAGGCGGTTATAATTATCAGGGTGAGACCGAAAAAGTGTTGCTTGGTCTTGGGTTTGAAAGAAGCAAATTCGATCATTTAACCGATACATTTTCCGGGGGATGGAGAATGCGAATTGAACTGGCAAAACTGCTACTTCAGAATAACGACATTCTTTTACTCGATGAGCCTACCAACCACTTGGATATTGAGTCCATCATCTGGCTGGAATCTTTTCTGAATAATTATTCCGGATGTGTGATTATTGTGTCTCACGACAAAATGTTCCTGGACAACGTTACCAACCGCACGATCGAAATTTCCCTCGGAAAAATCTACGATTATAAAAAACCCTATTCTCAATATCTGGTTCTTCGGAAGGAATTAAGAGAGCAGCAATTGGCCTCGCAGAAGAATCAGGAAAAGCAGATAGAGCAGACAGAAAAGCTTATCGAGAAATTTCGTGCCAAGGCTTCAAAAGCATCTATGGCACAATCCCTAATTAAAAAACTCGATAAAATAGATCGCATTGAAGTAGATGAAGATGATAATGCCGTGATGAACCTGCGGTTCCCGGTGTCCATACAACCCGGGAAAGTGGTGGTAGAGGCACATCATGTGGGCAAAAAATACGGGAATCACGAAGTTTTAAGAGGAATTGATCTTCTTATTGAGCGCGGAAGTAAAATTGCTTTTGTAGGGCAGAATGGGCAGGGAAAAACAACGCTCGCCAAAATAATTGTAGATGAGATTTCTCACACCGGAACAATAAAATTGGGGCACAATGTGCAGCTGGGATATTTCGCTCAAAACCAGGCAGATTATCTTGATGGAGAAAAAACGGTGCTCGACACCATGACCGATGCTGCCAACGAAACCAATAGAAGTAAGGTTCGTGATATGCTTGGTTCTTTCCTGTTTCGCGGCGACGATGTGCACAAAAAAGTAAAAGTGCTTTCCGGGGGAGAAAGGAACCGGCTGGCGCTTTGCAAATTGCTTTTGCAGCCGTTTAACGTGCTTATTATGGATGAGCCTACCAATCACCTTGATATTAAATCGAAAAATGTTCTTAAGGAGGCGCTGAACAATTTTGAAGGAACCCTGATTATTGTTTCCCACGACCGGGATTTTCTTCAAAATCTAACTTCCAGCGTATATGAGTTTAAAAACCGGCATTTAAAGGAATATTTGGGTGATATCGACTTTTACCTGGAACAGCGCAATGTGGAAAATATGCGGGCGATCGAAAAAAAGGATAAAGTAGAAAAAACGTCCGGTAACAACGATGAGAACAAGAAAGCCTATAACGACCAGAAAAAGTTCAAATCGTTGAACAATAAACTAAGCAACACCGAAGCAAAAATAAGCCAACTGGAAAAGGATTTGAAATCTAAAGACATGGAAATGGCGAGCAATTACGAGAAAGCCATTGCTCAACCCCAATTTCTGGAAAATTATCAAAGAAAGAAAAAGGAACTCGAAAAGCTTATGAAATCCTGGGAAGAAATTCAGGAAGAACTTGAAATGTTTTCGTAATACCCATTCTATGCTGGAACATTTTTTTCAATGCCCTTACTGTTGGGAAGAAATTTCTATGCTGCTGGATACCTCCATTTCCCAGCAAACCTATATCGAAGATTGTGAAATTTGCTGTAACCCTATACAGGTAGAAGCATATTTTAAGAACCGGGAACTTATCGGGTTTGAAGTTACGAACATAGAGCAATAATATTAACCTCATTTTTAATGATTTGCCTTTTTATTTCTTAATTTTAGAAGAAACTTTATATGGTTCCCACTTTCGAACTTGCAGATCACGTGGTCGGGTTTATAATAGATGAAAATGCCGATAAAGAAACTTACGACACGGTCCACCAGAAAATCAGAGCTAAAATAGAAGATTACGGTAAAGTAAATTTATACTGTGAAGTCAAAAAGGGATTTCACCTGCCTTTTAAATCATTTTTATCGGAACTTGCTTTTAAGCTGGAGAATTCTCAAAATATCGATAAGATGGCTTGTGTTACAGAAGTTTCTTTATTCAGAAGTATTATGGAAATGAATAATTTATTAAGCCATACGCATTTTAAAACGTATAAATCTGAAGAGCGTCTGGAAGCTATTAATTGGATTTCAGAATAGTTATAAATTAAAGATTAATTAAATATTATGGTTTCTTCTTTCGATTTTGCATCAAATGTAATTGGAATCCTTGTGAAGGAGGATGTTGATTCCGACAGTATAGAAGAAATTCATGAACTTATTGGCGATCGAATACAACTGCACGATCAAATAAATTTATTTGTCGATATTGATGCTGGCCAGAAGATCACTATTCCCGCTATGTTAAAAGATATGCTCTTTAAATTTGAAAATGCAGGTCATTTTAAAAAAATTGCAATGGTGTGCGATGAGTTTTGGATACAAGGGGCAATGGAGTTTAAAAATCTGGTAATGAATGCGGAAGTAAAAACTTTTTCTCATGATGAACGGCTGGAGGCAATGAACTGGATAATGAATTAAAAATTCTTTTAAAATATCTTTGCGAAAGCAGAAAACGATTGTATATTTGCCATCCGGTAAAACAAAATAATTAGTTTTACTTTTAAATTGACATACTGAATTTACAATATATCGCGGGATAGAGCAGTAGGTAGCTCGTCGGGCTCATAACCCGAAGGTCACTGGTTCGAGTCCAGTTCCCGCTACTA
>JBAVQO010000413.1:0-1905 GCA_049694135.1 Gillisia sp.
AATTCCCTGAAAGAGGTTGAATAATATAAACCACAACCATGGTTTTTTACTATCATCTTCTTAAGTAGAATAATAGAGAAGAAAATTTTCTGTTACCGGGTATTCTTTTATTGCCTGATAATTGTCATTTTTCAAGAAGAAGCAGGTGATTAATTTTAATAGAATTAAATGGAGGTGTGATGATAAAAATTGTAATTCCCACAGATTTTTCAGAAAATGCCCTGAATGCTGCCAAATACGCTTTGGAGCTTTTTAAATATTTTAAATGCGAGGTGTTTATAGTACACGCTTTTGCAGATGAAATTTATGAAGAAAAAGCTATACGGGAGAAAACCGCTTTTGAAGAAGTAAAAAGCAAAACACGGAAGGCTTCTGACAAAGCCCTGGAATCCTTCAGGACAGATGTTATTAATATTTTTCATAACCCGAAGCACAGTATACAAACAGTTTCAGTTTTTGGTTCTCTTGTAGATGTTGTTAACGACCTGGTCGAAAAAGAAAATATGGATCTGGTGGCCATGGGTACAAAAGGAAAAACCAACAACAAAAAAATTACTTTTGGCAGCAATACACTGCAGGTTATAAAATATGTAAAAAGTCCGGTATTAGCTGTTCCCGCAAGTTATCGGGATATCCTTCCTAAAAATTTGCTTTTTGCTTCAGATTATATGTTGCCTTACAAACAAAGGGAGCTAAAACTCATTGGCGATATGGCCGAGCGGATTACCGCCAGCATTAAATGTTTGCATTTCGCTAAATATGACAAGCTTTCAAAAAGACAGCAGGATAATAAAAAGCTCTTGGAGCTGGCTTTTGCAAAAATTAAAGCGTCCTTCCTGCAGGTTATCGGCAAGGACATAACCACATCTATCAATCAGTTTTTAGAAGAGAACCCTACAGATATGCTGATCATGGTAAATTCCCGTCATTCCTATTTAGAAAATATTCTTTACACCTCGGCAATCGAAAAAATAGGTCTCAACATCAGGATTCCATTTTTGGTGCTTCAAAATCTGCAACGTTATTAAAAAAAATCTTCCATGATGAAGAAAGAGAATATTCAGATTGTAAAATCTTCGGGGGACCGGGTAGATTTTTCGCCTTCAAAACTGCGCAGTAGTCTCCAGAAGAGTGGAGCCGATGCCGAAACGGTAAATTCTATTCTTAAAACAGTACAGGAAGAGTTATATCAGGATATTTCTACAAAAGAGATCTACAATAGAGCGTTTGCGTTATTGAAAAAAAGCAAATCTGTTTATGCATCAAAATACAAGCTCAAAAAAGCCATTTATGAATTAGGACCGACCGGCTATTTTTTTGAAAACTTTATAGGCGCCTTGCTGAAACTTTCCGGCTATAAAGTTGAAATAGATAAAATTGTTCAGGGAAAATGCGTTTCGCACGAGGTAGATGTGGTCGCTTCCAGGAATGAACAGCTTATTATGGTAGAGTGTAAATTTCACAGCGATAAAACTCAAAAATGCAATGTAAAAATACCTTTATATATTGATTCCAGGTATCGGGATATTGTAGCACGGTATAAAAATTCACCCCAAAGTCCCACCGAGGGATGGGTAGTTACCAACACGCGCTTTACTGCAGATGCCATCACCTACGGGAGATGCTCTCAACTCTATTTATTGAGTTGGGACCATCCCGGGAAAAACAGCCTCAAAGATAGAATCGACCGGCTGGGTTTATACCCCATAACAGTTTCAACCCTGCTCACGGGAAGAGAAAAGCAATTTTTGCTGAGTAGGAACATCGTGTTGTGCAGGCAATTGGCAGATGCTTTGTTTTATCTGGATCACCTGGGAATTGCTGAAAGCCGGAAAAAGAAAATACTTTCTGAAATTTCAATATTATGTAATTTTAAAAAGAAATGAAGAGCGTAAAAGTGCATTT
>JBAVQO010000414.1:0-2358 GCA_049694135.1 Gillisia sp.
GGATCAACCAGTTGGGGAGCGTATATGAAAGTCTTTTGGCTTTTAGAGGCTTCTTTGCGGAAACAGATTATATCGAGGTACACCGGAAGCCGAAAAAGAAGAATGAAACCTCCCGAAAAATAGCAAAAGATGATGGTTCTTATTTGGTGCCAAGGCATCGCTTTGATGACTTTCACCAAGATGAGATCTACAGGGAAAAAGACGGAGAGCCAAGGATCATCAGAAAAGGAACTTTTGTCTATCGCCTTAGCGGCCGGGACCGGCAGAAATCTGCCTCTTACTACACCCCCGAATCTCTTACCCAGACTACAGTAAAATATACCTTAAAGCCTATTTTAGAAAGGCTGGACAAGAAGGAAATGAAGGCGCTGGACCTACTGGAGTTAAAGATCCTGGAACCTGCAATGGGTGCAGCTGCTTTCCACAACGAGGTGATCAATCAGCTGGCGGAAGCCTACCTGCAATACAGACAGGAAGAGAAGAAACAAAAAGTAGCTCCCGATAAGTACCGGGAAGAACTGCAAAAGATCAAAGCCTATATCGCCCTCAACAACGTTTACGGAGTGGATTTAAACCCTACTGCGGTGGAGCTGGGAAAACTTTCCCTGTGGCTTAACGTGATCCATAAGGATATGCAGACCCCATTTTTTGGTTATAGACTTGGAGTGGGAAATGCGGTGGTAGGTGCCTGGCTGAAGGTGTTTAAGAGCAAAGATTTTTTATTTGAAAAAGACCATGTCACTGCAGACAAAAAATGGTGGGAGAAAAAACCGAAGCATTTAAAGTTTGGAGTTAGTAAGATAAAAAGAAAGGAAAACGAGATCTATCATTTTCTGTTAGCAGACAAAGGAATGGTGCCTTCAGCAGGGATAAAACTTCTTAAGGAAGAGTTTCCTGAAGAAGTTGCGCGGGTGAGAGAATGGCGTAGTGAAATGTGCACGCCAATACGTGGAGAGGAGTTTAAAAGACTTCAAAAGATATCTGAAGCTATAGATTATTTGCTGGAGGAGCATTATTTGATCCAGAGTTCCATTAACCGGGAGACCCAGGTGAAAGAGGAATTCTTTGGAGCTTACGAAGCAGACGAACAGGTGCAGTTAAGTGCAAAAAGTTATGATGAAAAAGAACGGCTGGCGAAACAACGAAACCAGACAAATGCACCCTATTACAAATTAAAGCTGGTGATGGATTACTGGTGTAGTTTATGGTTTTGGGATGTGAGGGATGCGTCACATTTACCAACACGAACTGAATGGTATGATGATATAGAAAACATCCTGAACATAGATCTTTCGACTCTTGAGGAAGCACAGGAGTTGATGGAGGAAAAAGCCATTTTTGGTACCCTGGGGGTACAGGGAAAACTGTTTGGAGAGGAAGCAAACGAGCCGGCATTAAAGAACTATAAAAAAGATAAATCTTTTGTACAGGCTTCTATGATGGCCCTGCTAAAAGAACGACCGACATCTTTGTTTACCAACCGGCGGAGTGAGATCGTCAATAAGCTTGCAGAGGAACACCGCTATTTCCACTATCAACTGGAATTTGTGGAGGTGTTTAAAGAACACGGTGGCTTTGATGTGGCGGTGGGGAATCCACCTTGGTTAAAGCTCCAATTTGAAGAAAAAGGTTTAATGAGTGAGGTTTTTCCGGAATTGGAGATTAGAAAAACATCAGCCCCAAAGGTCAGAAAACTGCAAGAGGAATTTCTGAAAATAGATGAGCAGAAAAATGCCTATTATGAGGAAAATATTGCTACTGAATCTGCGGGAGATTTCTTAAATGCCTTTCAAAATTACCCGCTTTTAAAAGGGCAGCAAACCAATTTATATAAATGTGTTTTGGAAAATGGTTTTCATTGGATTTCAGAAAATGGTTTTCTGGGACTTTTGCATCCTGAAGGAGTTTATGATGATCCCAATGGACAACTGCTCAGAAAAGAAATGTACCCCCGACTTAAATATCACTTTCAATTTCAGAATGCATATAATTTGTTCGCTGAGGTAGCGCATCGCGAGAAATATGGGAGTCATGTTTATGCAGGAAGTAAAGGTGACGTAAGTTTTTATTCAACAAATAATTTATTCCATCCCTCAACAATAGATGGTTGTTTCATTCATGACGGTACCGGTTTAAGTGGCGGGTTAAAGTTTAAAGATGAATCTGTAGGAAAGTTTGTTTGGAACATAAAGCCACACAAATCTCGAATAGTAAATTTTACCGAGCACCAATTAGGAATTTTAGCTAAAACTTTTGAAGGAGGAGCCCCCTGGAAAGGTGCAAAATTGGTAAGTATACATGCAAAAGAAATAATGGATGTTTTGGAGAAGATTGGCTATTTCCCCAAAACGGTTAGAG
>JBAVQO010000415.1:0-12635 GCA_049694135.1 Gillisia sp.
TTATTCAGAAGTTTTTCCATGGCCTCTATACTTTCTTCCGAAGTTCCCACTCCCATTCCAAAACAAATAACATCCGGATCCAGATCGAAGTCTATGCTGGTGAGATTTTTTTCAGCTTTATCTGTAATAACCATAGCTTCCGGCAACATGGTTTGCAGAATTTCATAACCGCATTCAGGAGCAAAGATGGTCACCATTCCGGCACCGGTATGCATACTGGCCGTAGAGGCTAATCCAACACTTCCTATTTTTCCATAACTTCCTCCTACTATTAAACAATGTCCATAATCGCCTTTATGGGTTTCTTTGTCCCTGTTCTTGTAACGTTTCCTGATATCTCTTTTTTTAACCAGTTCAATATCCGAATGAACATTATCAAGGTATTCACGATCTAAACCAATATCTACGATCTGCAGATCTCCCACATATTTTGAAGTCTGGGGCAGAAAAAATACAAGTTTGGGAGCTTGAAAGCTAATGGTGATATCGGCCGATATCACCGCATCGTGTTTGCCTGGAATTTTTTCAGCAAACAGTCCTGAAGGCATATCTACCGCTAGTACAAAAGGGTCAGATTTATTTATATACCGAACCAGTTTCGAAACCCAATCTTCCAAAGAGCGGTTTAAGCCGATTCCAAAAATGGCATCAATAACGAAATCGTTCGGGCTGAGTTCGGGAAAATCATCATCTTTGGTTAGCAAAACAGGCCAGTCGTTGGTAATTTCTTTTATTTTATCGTAGTTGGAAAGAAAATTTTCTGAACGTTTGTGACTGTAGTTCACCACATACACAGTAACCTTATATCCTTCCTGAAGCAGGAGTCTTACGATAACTAATCCATCCCCTCCATTGTTACCAATTCCGCAGAAAATTTTAATAGGAATTTCGGCATTTTTCAGTTTTGAATGTATATGATTAAAAACAGTGGTTGCTGCTCTTTCCATTAATATTTCAGAAGTAATATGTTGTTTTTCTACAGTAATTTTATCTGCTTCTGCCAATTGCTTAACGCTCAATACTTTCATCTTTAAAAAACTTTTTCCTATTTCTACAAATATAAAGTTTCTAAGGCGGGCAGGGAGGGCTTCTAACACATTCTTAATAAAATCCTGAATAATGGTTCTCTTTCAGAAGGATTTGAATAAATTTGCGGAAATTTTAAACAAATGAAAAAAGTCGCTCTCAACGATATTCACGAATCGCTAAACGCTAAAATGGTTCCTTTTGCCGGGTTTGATATGCCGGTTTCTTATGAAGGTGTAACTATTGAACACCAGACCGTGCGCAAAGCAGTGGGCGTTTTTGATGTTTCGCATATGGGCGAATTCTTAATTACAGGCGAAAATGCACTGGAACTTATCCAACTTATTTCTTCGAATGACGCCAGCAAACTAGAAGACGGAAAAGCCCAGTACAGTTGCATGCCCAATGAAGAAGGTGGAATTGTAGACGACCTTATTATATACAGAATTAATTCTGAAAAATATCTTTTGGTGGTCAATGCTTCAAACATCGAAAAAGACTGGAACTGGATCTGCCAGCATAATTCTATGGAAGCTACTTTAAAGGATATGAGCGACGAATATTCTTTACTGGCCATTCAGGGACCCAAGGCCGCCGAGGCCATGCAATCTTTGACCGAAGTGGACTTAAAGGGAATGAAATTTTACACTTTTCAGGTTGCTGAGTTCGCAGGAATTAAAAATGTAATTATATCTGCTACCGGGTATACAGGAAGTGGAGGTTTCGAGATTTATTTTAAAAACGAAGATGCCGAACAAATATGGAATAGTGTCATGGAAGCCGGGGCAGATTTTGGAATAAAACCCATAGGTCTTGCTGCCCGTGATACTTTGCGCCTGGAAATGGGCTATTGCCTGTATGGCAATGATATAAATGACAGCACTTCACCTATTGAAGCAGGATTGGGATGGATCACCAAATTCAGCAAGGATTTTATAAATTCTGAAAACCTGAAGAAAGAAAAAGAAGAAGGTCCAAAAAAGAAGTTGATAGCTTTTGAACTTGATGAAAGAGGAATTCCGCGCCATGGATACGACATTGTAGACGAGAATGGCAAAGAAATTGGAGAGGTAACTTCCGGAACGATGTCTCCATCACTGGATAAAGGAATAGGAATGGGATACATTCCTGCAGAAATGGCCAGGAACAATAGTAAGATATATATCCAGATACGTAAAAAGGCCATTCCTGCAAGTCAGGTAAAACTGCCTTTTTATAAAGGATAAAATCTTGGAAAAAATACTCATTTTAGGAGGTAGCGGCTTTATAGGGAATGCCCTGTACAGAGAGCTTTACCCCTATTTTGATACCTATGGCACGTATTTCAGTAATTCTGATGCTTTCGAAAAAAATCAGAAATTTTTTGAATACGATATGAATTCCGAAAACATAGGTATTTTACTGGACAATCTTCGCCCCACCATCATCATTTCTGCGGTTCGGGGAAATTTCGATTCCCAGGTGCATTTGCATTTTATCATTATAGATTACATTCTCCGGAACAAGTGCAAGCTCATTTTTATATCCTCAGCCAACGTTTTTGATGCTTTCACCAATTACCCATCCTACGAGTACGATAAGACCCTGTCGCAAAGTATTTATGGGCGTTTCAAAATAAAAATTGAAAACGCACTATTAAGGCTTCCTAATAATAAATACAATATTTTGCGCCTGCCGATGGTTTTTGGCCTTAATTCGCCGCGGGTACTGGAAATAAAAAATAAAATAGATTTCGGAGAGGCTCTCGAAGTGTTTCCCAACGTGGTGGTAAATGCCATAGATATTCAAAAACTCACCCAACAGGTTCACTATATCATCAATAGAAACAAACAGGGAGTATTTCATCTTGGAAGCACAGATCTCACCCATCAGCACGACCTGATTACCGATATTGCCGAAGTTCTCGGGTATAAACATCCATTGTTGAAACAGGTGTATGACTCTAACTACGATCGTTTCCTGGCGGTGCTTCCAAAAGACAATTTATTGCCTAAGAATTTGCAAACTACGGTTCAGCGGGTCGTCCAGGCTTCGGTTATAAGCTAAGCGTTAATCTTGTATTAAAAACCGGGACACACCCCTTGTTTGTTCACATTATCAGTAACTTGAACATTAAACAATTCATTATGAAAAAATTATCTGAACAGGAAATACATCAAAAACTGGAAAGCCTCGAAGGCTGGACCTATTCTGAAAATGCAATTCATACTTCATTAGAATTCGAGAATTTCAAAGAAGCCTTCAGCCTCATGACACGAATCGCTTTTGAAGCCGAATTGCAACAACATCATCCGGAATGGACCAATGTTTATAATCAGCTTGAAATATCGTTGTCTACCCATGATGCCGACGGAGTTACTCAAAAAGATTTTCAGATGGCAGAAACCATCGAAAAGATTGTAAATGCCGAATAGATTTTCTTTTAAATCCTGAAAGAGACGTTTTATTTTTATATGAAAATGAAACGTTTTTTTTATTTTTACACCCAATTTATAAAGTACTATGGGAAGAGCATTCGAATTTAGAAAAGCACGTAAGATGAAGCGTTGGTCTGCAATGTCCAAAGCATTTACACGTATTGGGAAAGACATTGTAATGGCCGTGAAAGAAGGAGGCCCTGACCCAGATGCCAATTCTAAATTAAGGGCGGTGATTCAGAACGCGAAAAGCGTGAATATGCCGAAGGATAACATAGAAAGGGCTATAAAACGCGCCAGCGATAAAAACCAGGGAGACTATAAAATAGTGCTTTTTGAAGGTTATGCTCCCCACGGAATTGCTGTTTTGGTCGAAACCGCTACCGATAACAATAATAGAACTGTTGCCAATGTGCGGATGCACTTTAGTAAAAGCGAGGGAAACCTGGGAACTTCGGGCTCTGTGGAATTTATGTTCGACCATACCTGTAATTTCAGAATAAATCCTGAAGGTTTAGATCCCGAAGAACTGGAACTGGATCTTATAGATTTTGGAGCTGAAGAAATTTTTGAAGATGAAGATGGGATTATGATTTACGCTCCTTTTGAAAGTTTTGGCGCCCTTCAAAAAGAACTGGAAAACCGAAATATCGAAATTCTTTCCTCTGGTTTTGAAAGAATTCCGCAGGTTACCAAAAAACTTTCACCTGAAGAAGCGGCAGATGTAGAAAAATTACTGGAAAGGCTCGAAGAAGATGACGATGTTCAGAATGTGTATCATACCATGGAAGAACAGGATGAAGAATAGGGTTTAAAAATTTTCAGGGACTTTTCCTTTTACACCAGCATAAAATTCCGCGATCTTTTTGAAGTCTTCTTCAAAATCTTCCGAAGTAGAAAAAGGATCAGAAAACCTAACGGTTTTAGCACCGTAATCGAACGCGACCATAATGATGGAAACATTGGCTTTCTTTGCTATATAATAAAACCCGGTTCGCCACCGGGTTATCTTTTTTCGGGTACCTTCAGGAGAAATCGCCAGCCGAAGAATTTCCTTTTTCTCAAATAGCCTAGCAATGGCCTCTGTTTTTTGTTGTTTCGGAGTTCTGTCTAAAGCAATGCCTCCCATCCAGGAAAAATACCAGCCAAAAGGAGGTGCGAATAACTCCTTTTTCGCCACATAATGAATTTCGAGAGCTATTATTTTTCTTACCAACGCACCGATCAGGAAATCATACCAACTGGTATGTGGTGCAACTATTATAATGCACTTCCTGATTTCAGGATCGATCTTTCCTTCAATTTTCCAGCCTAAAACTTTGGTGTAAAAAAAGTTTACCAGAAATTTCACTCTCTATTCCTGAGTTTGTTTTGAGGTAGGTTCTCCTTTCCGACGTTTTTTCTCTTCCCGCAATAATGCCAGTTCACGACCTGTTTGCCCTTTTACCGAAGTATTTTCCTGGGCTCTTCTAATAAGGTAGGGAACTACTTCTTTTACGGGACCAAAAGGCACCAGTTTAACGGCATTGTATCCTTTTCTGGCAAGATTAAAACTAATATGGTCGCTCATTCCATACAATTGGCTAAACCAAACGCGTGGATCGTCGATCGAAATGCCTTTATCTTCCATTATCTGAAGTGCCAGATAGTTGCTCATTTCGTTGTGAGTTCCAATAAAGACAGAAATATCATCGATATTGGCAAGGCAGTAGGAAAGCACCGCATTAAAGCTAACATCTGTGGCTTCCTTGCTTTCGCAAATCGGCGAAGGATATCCCATTTTTTTGGCACGGGCATTTTCTTTTTCCATGTAAGCTCCGCGAACAATTTTGACACCTATCTTGAAACCTTCTTTCTTTCCGATTTCATGAATATCCTGTAAATACTGAAGACGATCCCATCTATAACATTGCAACGTATTGAAAACAATGGGTTTTTCTTTGTTATATTTCCGCATCATATCCAGCATTAAATCATCTGCTGCATCCTGCATCCAGGTTTCTTCGCCATCAGCAAGCACCGCGATGTCGTTCTCATAGGCCGTTTCACAAATTTTTTCTATTCGATTTTTAACACGCTCCCATTCTTCTTTTTCTTCGGAAGTAAGCTCTGCTTTTGAAGAAACTTTTTCCCAAATTTCAAAACGCCCAATTCCGGTAGGTTTAAAAACAGCAAAAGGCAATTCCTTTTTATTGGCAGCAAATTCAACAATACTTTCCTTCTTTTTGCTGGCCGCATCGAACTGCGCTTCTTCGTTTTTCCCTTCTACTGAATAATCCAGAATACTATGTAATTTCATAGTATACATTTTTTCGATTACCGGCATACAGTCATCCATTGTTTCACCACCGCTAAATTGATTAAAAACAGTGCTTTTTATCAATCCTTCTACGGGTAAATGAAATTTTAGAGATATATTGGTAAGCGAAGTACCGACTTTTACCAGGCTTGGACGGTTGATCATTTCAAAAAGAAACAAGGCCCGGTTTAGTTCATCATCCGATTTTAAATTGAATGCTGTTTCGGTATCGTTAAAAATTTTTTGTGTAATCATTGATGAATATATTAATACAACAAATATACTTATTGGGTAGTGATTTTTTTATAATTTTCACCAGAATTTATACTGCAATAAACATTTGTAAAAACCTTTAAAATATGAGCTTTCCAAGCTTTCAGGCACCTGTTTTTTACTCCTCGGAAATTTACTCGAAATTAAATCAACATTTCGAGCAATTTCCCACCTCAAAACTCTTCATTTTAACAGATTCTAATACCCAACATTTTTGTTTGCCGTCCTTGCTTTCCAACTTAAAAACCACAGTTCCCATAGAAATCCTGGAAATGGAACCAGGTGAGGAACACAAGAATATTGAAACCTGTACCGGTTTATGGGAAGCGCTTTCAGAATTAAATGCAGACAGAAATAGTTTAATGATAAATCTGGGCGGTGGCGTAGTAACCGATCTGGGCGGTTTTGTTGCCTGCACCTTTAAACGCGGCATCCCATTTATAAATATTCCCACTACCCTGCTTTCGATGGTAGATGCTTCGGTAGGCGGAAAAACAGGCGTAGATCTGGGAAGTTTAAAGAACCAGGTAGGCGTTATACGGGAACCTGAAATGGTGCTGATAAATACCATTTTTCTGGAATCATTGCCAGCGAATGAAATGAGAAGCGGCCTGGCCGAAATTCTAAAACACGGACTTATTACCGATGAAAAATACTGGTATAAAGCCGTTCACCTGGAGGATCTGACTTTAAATGATCTGGAAGAACTTATAAGAGAATCGGTGCGTATAAAATCGAAAATCGTACAGGAAGATCCTACCGAAAAAGGCCTTCGAAAAACCCTTAATTTCGGGCATACCTTCGGCCATGCCATCGAATCCTATTTTTTGGAAAACCCGAATAAGAATAGGCTTCTTCATGGAGAAGCGGTTGCTGCCGGAATGATTATCGCAACTTATATTTCCTGCCAAATGTGTGATTTTTCGGAAGCCAAATTAAAAGAGATCACAGAAAGCCTACTGAATATCTTCCCAAAAATAGATCTGGAGGAAAAGGATTTTTCAGAAATAACTGATCTTTTAAAATTCGATAAAAAAAACTCCCACGGAAACATCAATTTTGTGCTCTTAAAGCACATTGGAGAGCCTGTTAAAGATGTTATTGTTCCGCCGGAAATTCTTAACGACGCCTTGCACTTCTATTTAAAATGCTAAAAATGACACATGTAGTGTCATTTAAAAATTATTTTTTTAAATTATACAGGTAGTTGCAAATAATCGAATTTTTCCTATAATTGCATCATAAATGTTACGCTATGAAACGAGTTATTGTAGATTATAAAAAATTAACCCCGGAAATACTAAGTCTTCTTGTTGAAAAATATCCTGATGGATACGACGATGATCAGATTATCTCATTTAAAAATGCTAAAAATGAGACCATTGATGCGGTGGAAGTTCGAACAGAAGATTCTATTTACCTGGTAAAAGTAAGTACAAGACTTGAAAATACCATGGCTAATTACGATGAAGACGATTATGATGATTCAGATTTTAATGAACCTATCGTAGAGATTCCCGAAAAAGAAGAGGAAGACATAGACGAAGAGGAAGATTAAAAAATAGAAAATCCCGGTAGGTACCGGGATTTTTCAATTTATGTAATTTACGCGGCTTAAGCGTGCTGCATCTTGTGCTTACCTTCCTTAATTTCCTCGATGAGCTTAGAATTAAAAGCAGGAAGATCGTGTGGATTACGGCTTGTTACCAATCCGCTATCTACCACAACTTCTTTATCTACCCAATTGGCACCGGCGTTTTCCAAATCTTTCCGTAAGGTATGGTAAGAGGTCATTTTTCGGCCTTCCACCACTTCAGCATTGATCAAAGTCCACGGACCATGACAAATTGCTGCTACCGGTTTTGATTGCTCAAAAAAGGTTTTTACGAATTTCAAGACATTGTCGTGCGTACGAAGGTTATCGGGGTTTATAACTCCTCCGGGAAGCACCAAGGCATTGTAATCATCTGGACTGGCATTATCTACCGTTTTGTCTACGCTATATTCGTTAGACCAGTTTCCCTGATCCCAGGCTTTTATTTTACCTTCTTTTAAGCTGATGATATCTACTTTAAAACCTTCTTTCTCCATAGCTTCTTTAGGGGATTTCAATTCACTTTCTTCAAATCCGTTGGTTGCTAATATTGCTATTCTCTTTTCCATAATATCAATGTGTTTTAATTAGAATTTCTTTTCTTCAATATACCAGAGAAAGGAGAAAAAATGTATTAAGGAGCTTATAAAAGTAGTGGCAAATACGTTAAACCTTTACTAATCGCGGAGGAGAATCTATTTGTAAGTCCGTTTTTCATCACTCGCCAGCTCGTCTAAAACCTCTTTTTCCTCCTTCAGTTTTACTTTTTTAGCCTTCAACCTTTCCATTTCCTGATAAATGGCAGGTTCGCTGTACTTGTTAGGAGTGATGGTTTCATTTTTAAACAAGGCATATTGCACGGTGAATTCGGCACCATAAAACATGATAAGGCAGGTGTAATTTACCCACAAAAGAATAAGAACGATCGAGGAAGCTCCGCCATAGACCGATCCCGGATTGCTCTGCCCAAAATAAAAACTGATAAGATATTCGGCAATCAGGAAAAGAAAAGTGGTTAACGCGGCACCAAGAAAAGTGATCTTCCATCTTATCTTAACATCCGGAAGGAGCTTGAAAATAGCAGAAAACAGGAGTGTGATAAAAACAAAAGAGAGCACAAAATTCACAATATCCAACCCTATCGAAGAAAGTACAGGTGCCCAATTTTCAATACGGTCGCTAAAAAATCTGATGATTGTTGAGACTATTAACGCCAATAAAAGCAAAAACCCCAATACCAAGACCATTCCCAAAGAAATCACCCGGTCTATGACCATTCGTAAAAAAGTAGCTTTCTTTTCTGCCACATTCCAGATATTATTCATAGCAATCTTTAAACGAAAAAAAACTCCCGTTGCCCCAAATAAAAGAATAAGCACTCCAAAGATGATGGTTATGGTAGAATGATTATTTAGTGCGGCGTTGGTAATCATATTTTGAATAGAAGCAGCGGTGTCCTTGCCAATAAACTGACCGATTTGAGCAGTTATTCTTCCCTGTACGGCTTCATTTCCAAAGAAATAACCGGCTAGTGTCACTACGATAATAAGGAGAGAAGGAAGAGAAAAAATAGCATAATAAGCAATAACCGCGCTTTGGGCCCAGGGGTCGTTCCTGTTCCAGCTCACAAAAGCCTTTTTTAACAGATCCCAGAACCGGCGAAGCTTTTTCATAATACATATCGGGATTTAAAAAGCTGAAGATGATGAGTTTGGTGGCCTGCAGAAATAAAACCGGCAGCACGAACGCTAAAATTAGCTCCGTTTACATTTCCGGTAGCCTTCAGCATTTCATCATCAAAACTCTGGAAAAGCGCTATTCCTGCATTTCGAACACTATCGAATTCAAAAATAAAACTTTGCAAATCTCTTTGATTCGCTTTTGAAGAAGGTACATACGCATCCTGATCGAAACCGGGAATTTTAGTGCTGTCTTCTCTCGCAAGCGTGAGCGCCCTGTACTGAAAAATTCTTTCTGTATCTAAAATGTGCTGAAGCACCTCGGCGACTGTCCATTTACCGGGTTCATACTTTTTTTTAAGATCATCATCTTTTAAAGAAGCCAGAAACAAAGCGAATTTTCTTTTTGTACTTTCTAATATCTCAATCAGGTTTTCATCTGGTAAATTATCCAAATAGGTCTGATAGAAGGAAAGGTATTCCGAAGTGTTCAGGTCTGATAATTTCATAAACGTGTATAATGTTGATTTGAAGATATAAAAAAACCCCTTAAAATCACAAGACTCCAAGGGGGTTTATAATTTATTTAGCATCTTAAAGATCCTGAAAAATAGAATGCATTAAGCGCTTTTTATCATTCATACTTTCTTCCAGAGATATCATAGTTTCTGTTCTATATACTCCTTCAATATCGTCTAACTGGAAAATAATTTCCTTGGCGTGCTGAGTATTTCGAGCACGAATTTTACAGAAAACATTAAACTTCCCGGTAGTTACATGTGCCACAGTAACATAGGGAATATCATTTATACGTTCAAGAACAAATTTGGTTTGCGAAGTATTTTTTAGAAAAATTCCTACATAAGCAATAAACGCATGTCCCAGTTTCTCGTAATTCAGGGTAAGTGTAGAACCAAGAATTATTTCTGCTTCCTCCATCTTTTTAACACGTACATGAACAGTTCCTGCCGAAATATTCAATTTTTTTGCAATATCGGTAAAAGGAGTTCTTGTATTCTCGATAAGCATATCAAGGATCTGGTGATCGGTTTCATCTAATTTGTATTTTGCCATAATAGTGCTTCTCTTTTTATGTGAAACACAAAAATAACACAAATACATTAAATAATTAGTAATGATTTTGAATTTTATTCTTAAATAATAGGGAAAATTTCATCATTTACCCAAAATTTATCAACTATAACGTTTTCGCTTAACTCCTGTTTATCATTTATTTTTACCTGCGCATTCCTACAATCAAAATGTTTGTGACCGAAAACCTTTAATTTTTTTTCGATTTTTTCAATAACAGGAAGAAACTCGATCTTACCGTTCTTCAGCGTTTCCTTGAACTGAATAGCCACTTCTTTCTTTTCTCCTTTCACGATACAATTTTTCAGTACAACGTCATTAAAAAGCTTTTCATTCTCAGGAATCGAAAAATAGTCTTTCCAATCAAAATTATTTATGGCATTTTCAGAAATGCTGTACAAAGCGGAAACCAGGGCTAAAAAGACATATTTCCGGGTTTCTTCCCTCTTGTAATCATCTGGAAAATGCCCGGCTTCAAATAAAACAGTGGGAATATTTTCGCTTTGAAAAGTATCTCCAGTGCAATTAATATTAAAAGCATCGTCGTACCTTCCTATTTTTCCGGGAATAAATCGCTTTAATTCCTTTTCGATAGCTACAATAAGCTGCATAGAAATTTTCCTGGAGCTGGTGACGGTTCTTTCCTCATCCATAGAAGGCGTAAGAAAAGAAAGCGTGGCCGGCTGCGGATGAGTCCCTGCACTAAAAATGCTACGCTGATCGTGCATATTAAAACAAAAGTCGGGCTGGAATTGCAGAAACGCTTCTCTTAAAATTGCACTTTCCGGCTCCTGTCTATTAGAGGCATCCCGATTTAGATCTACTTCGTGAGCGTTTACTCGCGTATACCTTTCAGCACCGTCGGGGTTCAACATCGGAATAATACAAAGGCTGCAGTTAGACAGAATATTTTTAATCACCGGATTTTCTGAATGCACCAGACAGGCTTTTAGGAAATCAAAAAGAGCCTTCGTGGTGGTGCTTTCATTTCCGTGCATCTGCGACCATGCCAAAATTTTACTTTTCCCATTTCCCACGAAAATCGCATTGATGGGAACACCCTTTACAGATTTTCCTAATTCCTTAACTACAACAACTGAAGTCAATTTTTCCAGAAGTGGAAGAAGATGTTGGTAAGTGATGTACCGGCCAAAAAGATTTCTTTCTTTTAAAGATTCGTACTGGCTGAATAATTCTGAAAGTTCGTTGTTTTCAATTTCCATGTTTACAAAAGTAAATAATCATTTATTCACAAATGTAAACACGTCAACTACCCGAAAGATTTCACATTCGTAAACATTCTGAGATCAAACAAACCAAGCCTCCATGGAAAATTTCCTAAGCCACAATTTAAAGAATGTATACTATTCATTTTTAGTTTATTACACGCTTCTATTTGAACTAATAATTATCATTTTGTCAACACGAAAAAGATAATAATTGCACAGGAAATATTAATGATTTACATTTGTAATACAGAAAAATTCTGAATAACATTCACAATGGTAAACAGCGAGAAATTTGCGCAAAGGCTTCAAAAAATCCTGGATCAGTACGATCTTTCGGCCGCCGCCTTTGCAGATTCCATCGACGTGGGACGTTCTTCTATTTCCCATATCCTCTCCGGAAGAAATAAACCCAGCCTGGATTTTGTGCTTAAAATTGTGCAAAATTATCCTGAAGTGGAACTCTATTGGCTCCTGAATGGAAAAGGCGATTTCCCTAAAACCACCGAAAATGCGTCTAACCTTCCTAATTCACGGGAGACAGCTGTAAAACAACCTACCGTTCCGGGTAAAAAAGAAGTTACCGGCGAACCGGATACTTTCAATGAGAGAAAAATCAGTAAAATTGTAATTTTTTACTCTGATGGCTCTTTTGAGGCTTTTCACAATTGATTATAAGCCATAAAAGCCGTTATTTTGCAAGCGGAAATGATCTACCTAAAGAACATTTATTTTATTGCAAAATCTTACCCGAAAAATGAAAAAACTTTTTGTCGCCTGCCTGGCTCTCTTAGCTGCTTCGTGCTATTCCCCCCAGAGGAATTGCAAACAATTCCATACCGGAACTTTTGAATTCCAGTCTTACTTAAACGGAAAATTGGTTTCTTCTAAATTTATTAGAACAGATTCTACAGAAATCGACATTTTTGAAGGAAAAGCAGATACTTCGTCAATTCGTTGGGTGAATGACTGCGAATATATTTTAAAGAATCTTCATCCTAAAAATATGAAGGAAAAAAAGCCGCTAAG
>JBAVQO010000416.1:0-4833 GCA_049694135.1 Gillisia sp.
GCGATGTTTCCTGCTTTGGGCTGGGCACCGCTCATTCCGCCCAATCCGGAAGTAACAAAAAGTGCCGTCTCTTTCTCCTGAGTCGAAGAGGTGTTGGAAATCTTGCGAAGGGCATTCAAAACGGTTATGGTTGTGCCGTGAACAATTCCCTGCGGACCTATGTACATAAAGCTTCCGGCGGTCATTTGGCCGTATTGCGTTACACCAAGTGCGTTGAACTTCTCCCAGTCATCGGGTTTGGAATAATTTGGAATCATCATTCCGTTGGTAACCACCACTCTCGGGGCGGTTTTAGAAGAAGGAAATAATCCCAGCGGATGGCCGCTATAGATGGGCAAGGTCTGGTCTTCTTCCATCGTAGCCAGATATTTCATGACCAGCAGGTATTGCGCCCAGTTCTGGAAAACCGCCCCGTTTCCGCCATAAGTTATAAGTTCATGAGGATGTTGTGCTACCGCCGGGTTCAAATTATTCTGAATCATCAGCATAATAGCCTTCGCCTGCGTGCATTTTCCCGGATATTCTTCAAGCGGTCGGGCGTACATTTCATATTCCGGGCGAAATCTATACATATAAATCCGGCCGTATTCTTCGAGTTCCTTTCTGAATTCCGGAAGTAATTCCTTGTGAAATTCAGGGTTGAAATAACGCAAAGCGTTTTTTAAAGCCAGTTTTTTCTCTTCGGCAGATAACAGATCTTTTCTTTTAGGAGCATGATTAATGTCCGGATCGTATTTTTTTGCAGGTGGCAGTTCTGAAGGAATTCCCTGAAGCAACTGTTCTTTAAAAGTCATAAATAAGCTGATTTATTATTTTTCAATTTTTCCTGTTTTCTTATTGAACCCATAAGGGCAGTGTCTACAACCGCTTTGGCAGCAATAGCCTCTTTTTAGAAGATACTGTTCGGTAAAACACCTGTAACCTTCGGGAGTGATATAAAAATCGCCCTCTTCCAGAGGAATGTTTCTATTAAAAGTACTCATATTACAAAAATACAATTTCTTACCTTGCTGCAATGATTGTGGTGGTGAACAAATTTGTGCCTTTTAATGGATTTAGCGCGATAAGCCTGTGGCCATTTGTTTTTTTGAAGAACCCGCAACTGCTGAAAGATCCCGTTTTTCTGAATCATGAAAAAATTCATTTGAGACAGCAGATCGAAATGTTAATCCTTCCTTTTTATATGTGGTATTTGCTGGAGTTTCTATTAAGGTTTGCGAAAACAGGAGATTCAAAAATAGCATACAGATCTATTTCTTTTGAAGTAGAAGCTTACGAAAAGGAAAGTGATCTGAATTACCTGAAAAATCGGAAAAATTGGTCTTTTCTTACTTATTTATAAAAGCAGAAAGTCACATCTTTTTTGAATCTTTGCAGTATGGAAATTTTTTCGGATTCAATTATTTCTACTTCTGAAAATGTCTTTATCGGAAAATTTCAGAATGATATTTCGCTTTACATAAAGCGGGAAGATCTCCTTCATCCTCAGGTTTCCGGTAATAAATTCAGAAAACTGAAGTATAATATTCAGGAAGCTTTGCTCCGGAATGAAAAGACACTGCTTACTTTTGGAGGTGCCTATTCCAATCATATTTCGGCTACTGCGGCTGCTGGAAAATTGTCGGGTTTGGAAACCATTGGTGTTATTCGGGGAGAAGAACTGGGAGCCGATTTGCCAAAAACATTACTGCAGAACCCTACTTTAGGTTTCGCCGATTCCTGCGGTATGAAATTGCATTTTGTGAGTAGAAACGGGTATTCAAAGAAAACAGAGTCAGGATTTTTAGAGGATCTGCGGAATAAGTTCGGCAGTTTTTACGTTCTTCCTGAGGGTGGCACTAATAAATTGGCGATAAAAGGCTGCGAAGAAATATTAAGTCCGACAGATAAAAAATTCGATTTCGTATGTTGCCCCGCAGGAACCGGAGGCACGATTTCCGGAATAATAAATTCTTCTGAAGATCATCAGGAAGTAATGGGATTTTCAGCATTAAAAGGGACCTTTTTGGAGAAAGAGATCGAAAAACTTACCCGCAAAAGAAATTGGAAACTGGTGTCAGATTTTCACTTTGGGGGATACGCAAAGGTTTCCGCAGAATTGATTCAGTTTATTAATGATTTTAAAAGAAGATATAAAATTCAGCTTGATCCGGTGTACACGGGAAAAATGATGTTTGGGATCATGGAACTGATTGAAAAATCGGAATTTCCTCAAAATTCCCGTATTTTAGCGGTCCATACCGGAGGTTTACAAGGCATAGAAGGTATGAACAACGTGCTTAAAAATAAGAATCTACCCCTAATCGATGTTTAGAATGAGAAACAGGCACTTTTTAATTTTAGTTCTCTGCGCTTTCTTCGCGGTTTCCTGCGGAAGCCGAAAAAAGACGATTTCCAAAAGAGAAGAGGTTAAGAAAGAGCGTAACAATCACACGCCGGCTGAGGTAGATAACAATGTACGCCGGGAAGTTTCTTCGGGAACTTATAACGATCTTGTTCAGGATTATATCCGCGACTTTGGACCCATTGCCCAGGAGGAAATGCGTTTATATCATATTCCTGCCAGTATTACCCTGGCGCAGGGAATTTTGGAATCGGGGGCGGGTAGAAGCGAACTAACACTGGAGGCCAATAATCACTTCGGAATAAAATGTCATGAATGGACGGGAGAAAAAGTGTACCACGACGATGATCGCCGCCACGAATGTTTCAGAAAATATAAACTTCCGAAGTATTCCTACAGAGATCATTCTTTATTTCTTCAGAAAAACCGGTATGCAGACCTTTTTAACCTGGATATCGATGATTACAAAGGATGGGCGAGGGGCCTAAGAGCCGATGGTTATGCCACAGACCGACGGTATCCCGGAAAATTGATCGACCTGATAGAAAGATTTCAGCTTTATAAATTAGATGAAGAGGTTGTGGGAGGCAAAGGCAGGAGTAGAAGAGATGAACCGGTGGTGGTTGCCAGCACGAACGGCAGAACTTACATAGTGCAAAAGGGGGACACTTTGTATTCTATCGCCAAAAGATATAACCTGAGTGTGGAATTACTACAACAGTACAATAGTTTAAACGATAATATTATCTCTATCGGGCAGGAACTTTACCTTGAACCTGTTAAATAAGAAATTAGTATTTTATGAATTATACAAGAAGCAGCGCACTTTTTAAATCGGCACAAAACGTAATCCCGGGAGGAGTAAATTCTCCCGTAAGAGCTTTTAAAGCAGTAGGAGGAGATCCAGTGTTTTTAGAGTCGGCAAAAGGGGCCTATTTGTACGACGCCGATGGCAATAGATATATAGATTATATAAATTCCTGGGGGCCGATGGTGTTAGGGCATGCTTATCCTAAAGTGGTAGATGCGGTGATCGAAAAAGCGAAAAAAGGAACTTCTTTTGGAGCGCCTACCGAAATTGAAACCAAAATAGCAGAGTTGGTGGTAAAAATGGTGCCGAATATAGATAAAGTTCGGTTTGTGAATTCCGGTACCGAAGCCTGTATGAGTGCCGTACGGCTGGCAAGAGGCTTTACCAAAAAAGAAAAGATCATAAAATTTGCGGGTTGTTACCATGGCCACAGCGATTCCTTTCTAATCCAGGCCGGAAGTGGAGCAGTTACCTTTGGAAGTCCGAACAGTCCCGGAGTAACCCAGGGAACGGCACAGGACACCTTGCTTGCCGATTATAATGATCTTGAAAGTGTTGAAAAACTTATAGAAGCCAATAAAGGGGAAATAGCCGCCATTATTCTTGAACCTGTGGCAGGAAATATGGGATGTATCCCGCCTGCAGGAAATTTTTTATCGGGGTTAAAAGAACTTTCCCGGGATAATGAGATCCTGCTGATCTTCGACGAGGTAATGACTGGTTTTCGACTGGCTCCGGGCGGAGTACAGGAGTTGATGGACATTGAAGCCGATATTGTGACCTTCGGAAAAATCATTGGGGGCGGGCTTCCTGTGGGAGCATTCGCGGCTCGTAGCGAAATCATGGATTTTCTGGCACCTCAAGGACCTGTTTATCAGGCAGGGACATTGAGCGGAAACCCACTGGCCATGGCGGCCGGTTACGCCATGCTAACCGAATTGGATGAAAACAGGAATATCTTTGAAAGTATCAATAAAAAAACAGAATATCTTCATAAAGGAATGGCAAAAGTTCTTGCTGAAAACGGCGTAACCCATACCATAAACCGGGTAGGATCTATGATTTCTGTTCATTTTAGCGGCGAGTCTGTCACCGACTTCAAGTCGGCAGCAAAAGGGAACAACGAAATATTTAAAAAATTCTTTCACTCACTGCTGGACAGTGGAATTTATATCGCACCCAGCGCTTTTGAAACATGGTTTGTTTCAGATGCGCTTACTTATGAAGATTTAGATAAAACCATAAAAGCGGTAGAGAAATTCGCGGTTGACGCGTAGATTCAGGAGAGATTTTGTCACTCGTGAAATAAAAGCAGAGTTTGAAGATATTTTTGTGCTTGGCTTTCAGTAGAAAAGGCAATGCCTTATTTATAGAATACCCGCAGCATTTCTTCTGAAATCTTCACGGGTTTTTTTGTTTCAGAATCCATGAGGCACCAGGTGGATTTAGCCTGAATCACTATTTCATCGTTTTCTTTGTTAAGAATATTTACCATTCGTACCGAGGTTACGTGAGTATGCTCGCCTACAAAAGTCTGAAGCAACAGCTCATCATTTAAAAAAGCCTGTTTTTTATAATCGATTTCATGGCGAACTACGACCCAAAAGTATTTCTTCCGTTGTTCTTCTGAAGCGTTCTTCTGCCAATGGGCTTTGGCGATATCCTGTATCCACTGCAC
>JBAVQO010000417.1:0-3842 GCA_049694135.1 Gillisia sp.
ACCATTTCAAAATAAAGAATGTTATTGGCATCATTTTTTGGCCAACCCTTCATTTCATTGCTCATAAAGCGATAAATGCGCAATACATTCCTGCGAATCCAAAAAGTTATGACGCCTATAAAAACAAGGAGCGCCAGAATTTCAAAAAAGCCGATTAGGAAGTTGTAGCCGCCGCCAAGAAAGGAAAGTATCCTGTGCGTACCAAAAACTCCGTCGATAATTATTTCAAGAACTTCAATGTTGATGATAATAAAACCCAGGTAAACTATGATATGAAGAATTCCGGCTACCGGACGTTTTACCATTTTAGATTGTCCCATGGCCACTCGTGCCATTTTAGCAAAACGCTCCCCGGGATGATCACTGCGATCTACCTCTCTTCCCAATTTCACATTTCGGATTACCCGACGAATGTTTCTTGTAAAAAAGGCGATAGCTCCCACTAGGGCTACTAAAAAAGCAATTTGAGCAAAAAGATGCATAGTTTTTATTTTAAGGAATCCTTAGGTGGTTTGTACGGACCGGGATTTTTTCCAAACACCGAGAGATGAACATATCGTTTTGGATGAAGCTTTATGTCCTGAAGTAATTCTTCCAGCTGCTGCGTAGCGCGATCCAAATTGTTGTACACCTTATCATCGGTCAGTAATTTACCTACAGTTCCATTGCCGCTGTTCAAATTCTCGCTTACCTGCTTAAAGTTTCCGACAGCAACTTCAAGGTCTCCGGTTATAGCGCTTAAATTAACCTGTGCAAGAGTATCTGAAAAATGTTTAAAATTCCCAGACATCTCATCGAGATTGGTAAAAGTTTTACTTAAATGTTCTTTATTTCCCGAAACAATGGTGTTGAGAGACTGAGAGGTTTCCTTTAAAGATCTCACGGTCTCGGCAAGATCGTTAAAAGTAGCAGAGATGTTATTTCGGGTTTTAGGACTTAATACCTGGTTAAAAGCCGTAAGCAGGGAGTCTGCGCTTACAATTGTTCTCTCCACCTTAACCTGAAGAGGCGTAAGACGTTCGTTTACCAGTTCCATAATTCCTTCTTCAATATCGCTGGGAAGCGTATCACCACTTTTGGCGATGGTCTTTGAATCATATTCGGGAACTATAGCCAAAGATTTTCCACCTATAAGCCCTCCTCCGTAGATCTGGGCAAGGCTGCTCTTGGAGAATTTAAAGTCGCTGTCTACGGTAAAGGTTACTAAAAGCAGGCCTGATTTGTCCAGAAAATCAATGTTGGTAACCTGTCCTACTTTCAGACCATTTATGGTTACTGTAGATGAAGGAGAAAGCCCTTCCACATCGGCATAAATAGCGTAAAATTTTCTGTTGGAGTCCAGAAGGTTTTTTCCTTTTAAAAAGCTGTAACCAAAAATCAGAATAGCAATGGCTATTACCGCCAGAATGCCTGTTTTTACCTCCTTAGAATATTTCAAAAGCGTTTTTTTTATGAATAGCTACAAATTTAGAAATAAATATAGGAAAGTAGTACTATTTAGCTTCAGAATTTAACGCCTCCTTAACTGTGAGCTTTTTCCCATTCTTGAAAGCCACAAGATAGCTGGACTTGAATCCCGCAGATACGGCCTCATTATGTAAGTTTTGCACATGGGAATAACTTGAAGTGGCCCCGTAATAATATTTGTACAGCTTCCCTTCCTTTTCTCTAAAAACAGGTGTCAGGCCTTTAAAATTTTGAGAAGTGGGTTCCAGTTTTTTGGAGCTTGCCGCCAGCTGAACTTTAAAGGTTATTCCATCGTAATTATCTGAAAACTTCTCTGTCGCTTTTTCTGCTGAAGGTTGGGTTTCCGGCGCCTGTACGTTTTGAACCACATCAATATTAATATTCTTCATATATTCATCGATCCCGTCTACAATGGCATGGGCCATCTTGGTTTGCCCGGAAGAACTGTTCAGAAAAGGCCCTTCCTCTCTATTGGTCAGGAACCCCGTCTCTATTAAAACACTGGGCATATAGGTCTCCCGCAGCACAAGAAATATGTTTTGTTTTACTCCGCGATCATTCCGGTGTAATTCATTCGTGAATTTTTTTTCTACAAAATCTGCAAGCATAATGCTCTGATCCAGGAATTCTTCCTGCATAAGTGTAAGCCCTATGTAAGATTCAGGTGAATTAGGATCAAACCCGTTATAAGTGGCTTTATAATTATCTTCCAGATAAATAACAGAATTCTCCTTTTTGGCGATATCCATATTGTCTTTATTCCTGCTTAATCCCAACACCCAGGTCTCTGTTCCGTTTGCCTGAGAAGTATGGGAATTGCAATGCACCGATACAAATAAATCGGCATGGGCATCGTTGGCTATTCGCGCGCGTTCATCTAGAGGAATAAAAACATCTTTATCACGAGTATAAATAACTTTGATATTATTGTTCTTTTCCAGTTCTTTTCCAACTTTTAAAATAATATTGAGTGCAATATTTTTTTCTTTGAATCCCCCGCCCATGTTACCCGGATCCTTCCCTCCGTGGCCGGCATCCAGAACTACCACAAATTTTTGCTTGCCAACACTTTTCTGACCGAAAGAAGTGGCCGTTAGCGCAAAAAAAGTAAACAGTAATAACAAAAGATTGTGTAGGTTCGTTTTCATAGATATACAACGATACGATTAAAGGGATTATTTTAATGGCTATTTTTTTTGAATCCCAAAAGGAAGCTAAAAAAATATATGTAATTTTGAACATTCAAAAAGCAAGCCATTCTTTACAAAAATAGCACTTATAGCATTGCATACAAATTCTCTTTATATACTTTTTGTTTTTGTTTTTTTAGTATTTTCTTCCCTCACTTGTAAGGCACAGGAAATCGGAAAACAGAAAAAGGTTCGTATTGAAGCCCAACGAGACAGCGCACAAAAAGTTACAGATTCCTTAGTTGCCAGCGCAGCCCGGATTGAAAGAGACAGTATAAAAGGAGATACACTCAAACCAAAAGCAGGAGAATTAACCGATATAGTTAAGTATTCTGCTGAAGATTATATGCGCCTTAGTCCCAGCGAAAACAGAATGTATCTTTACAACCAGGCACAGATTACGTATGGTGATATGGTCATGACGGCAGGACTTATTGTAGTAGATAATTCTAAAAACGAGGTCTACGCCTACGGAATTCCTGATTCTACCGGTGCCTATTCACAAAAACCCATTTTTACTCAGGGCTCGCAAACGGTAAAACCGGATTCTATTCGATTTAACTTCAAAACCCAAAAAGCGCTGGTATATAACTCGAGAACGGAACAGGGAGAATTTAAAGTCAAGGGCGAAGTGACCAAACGTGTGAACGATTCTGTGTACTATATGCAGAATGTTCGTTTTACCACTTCTGAAGATGAAGAAAATCCGGATTACTTCTTTTATGCGCGGAAAATAAAATTCGTACCCAATAAAAAAATCGTAACCGGACTGGTGAATATGTATATCGAAGATGTTCCTACTCCGCTTGGACTTCCATTTGGATATTTCCCTTTAACAGATAAACAAACCTCCGGATTTATAATTCCTTCTTTTGGGCAAAGCAATAGCCAGGGATATTTTCTACAAAATGGCGGATACTATTTCGCTATTAGCGATTATATGGATTTATTGGCGGTGGGTGATTATTACACCAATGGGAGTTATGGGTTACGCCTGGAATCAAACTATGCAGTGCGTTATAAATTTAGAGGAAACCTTAGTTTCAGGTACGAGAATCTGCTAAACAGCGAAAGAGGATTTCCAGATTTTTCTCAAAGCACAATTTATAATTTGCGCTGGAATCATTCCCAGGATGCTAAGGCAAATCCGAGTTCCAGGTTCTCGGCCTCTGTAAACCTGGGAAG
>JBAVQO010000418.1:0-2097 GCA_049694135.1 Gillisia sp.
GGTGAAGATCGTAGCGATTCGAAGATCGTGTTCCCCGGCTTCTTTTTTCTTCTTGAAGAGTTCGTAATATTTGATCAGGTTCGGAATACTGCTTACGGCAAAGATGGAAGAGTAATCGCGGTTCTTGGTTTTTGTGTCGTGGTACTTGATAATATAATCCACAATCTTCTCCATGCGCTGCTCGCTCTCCAGTACTTCTTTGGTATCGATATCTTCCACCTCAATATCTACGAAGGTGTTGCTCTTGCGCTTGTACCTCCCGATATATTCAATGCTGAACTTTAGCACATTCTGATCACGAATGGCATCTGTTATCACGTACTTATGCAGACACTCTCCAAAAAGGTCTTTTGTAGTCCGCTTTCCTAAATCATTCTTTGCTGCATTATCTGCAAAAATGGGTGTACCGGTAAAGCCAAAGAGCTGACTGTTTTTAAAGAAACCGGTGATCCTTTTATGTGTTTCCCCAAACTGGCTGCGGTGGCATTCGTCAAAGATGAACACTATTCGTTTGTCCTGCAGGTGTTCCATGCGGGATTGATACCGACCTGGAGAAATAGCGTTGTTCAGTTTCTGAATTGTGGTAAGGATCAGTTTGGTGTTATCTGCAAACTGGGAGACCAGGGAATTTGTATTATCGGTGACATCAACGCTGTCTTTTTTAAAGCTGTTGAACTCCTTCATGGTCTGGTAATCCAGATCTTTCCTGTCAACAACAAAAACAACTTTATGCACCTGCGGCAGGTCCATCAGGATTTGGCTAGCCTTAAAAGAGGTGAGCGTTTTACCCGATCCCGTTGTGTGCCAGATGTAGCCGTTATCCTTAGAGGTTTTTACCTGCTCAATAATGGCCTCAGTTGCATAGAACTGATACGGGCGAAGCACCATCAGGATCTTGTGAGTTTCATTATGCACAACATATCTCGAGAGCATTTTCCCGAGCTGAGCAGTATCTAAAAATGCTTTTGTAAAAGCAGATAATTCTTTGATGTTCCTGTTCTGCTTATCTGCCCAGAAAAAAGTTTGTTTGAAGGTGAGGGTTTGCAGCGGATTATTTGAAAAATATTTGGTGTCCACGCCGTTGCTGATCACGAATAACTGCACGAAGTTGAACAGGCCATAATTGTTCCAGTAGGAATGTCTCTTGTACCTGTTGATCTGCTTAAAAGCCTCTTTCAATTCCAGTCCCCGCCTTTTTAGTTCGATTTGCACCAGTGGAAGACCGTTGACTAAAATGGTAACATCGTACCGGTTTTTATAGGTGCCCTGCTGGGTGACTTGGTTTGTAACCTGGAACAGATTCTTCGTCCAGTCTTCCGAATTAAAAAAACGCACCCAAAAGGATTCTTCGTTGTCCCGGGTGAGCTGATACCTTCCCCGCAGGATTTTTGCTTTCTCAAAAACATTTCCCTTAGCCAGGTGATTTAGAATCTGGTCGAATTCCTTTTCTGAAAAGTTGGTGTTATTGAAAACCTCCAGCTGACTTTTAAGATTAGCCAATACAGAAGCCTCAGAATTTACAGTAATTCTGTCATAGCCCTGGCTTTGCAATTGCTTTACCAGGTTATTTTCTAATTTGGCTTCAGATTGGTAGCTCAAGGTCTTTTTGGTTTAGTTTAACGAAACTTCAGCACCCTGCGCTCTATCCCCTTTGTGTACTTTTTTCAAGGGTCCCTCACAAGCTTTTGCCAGTTCAAGAAATCTTTCAGAAAGATCTAAAGCAAGTTCTTTTCTTTTTATATCGTCGAATATAATTGCCCGTGATTCGTCATTGCCAAAATGCAGAATAGTTTTATAAAAAGGCCAAACCTTATTTGATTTAAAATTCTCCTGTAGAAATTCCACATGAGCCAGTTCTTCACTTAGTTTTTTACGGTCACATACTTTCTCATTACCAATGATTCCATAAATGCTATCGCTCCAGGGCACCTTGGACTGTCCTTCCAGCTTTACATATACTTTTTCCGGCCAATCCTTATGATTAATGTATAAACCCGTCCAGGCTTGCTCCAAATCATCAGTAGCCTCTACAGTCCAATTTTCCATTAATTCTTTTTCAAGTTCCGTTTTAATTTCATTCAAAAGTATCTTGGTATA
>JBAVQO010000419.1:0-1757 GCA_049694135.1 Gillisia sp.
ACCGATCTGTGGCCGGGATAAAGAATTACCTCCGAAAGCATAAGAAGTCAATCCCGCCGGATCACTCAGCTATTTATACCATTGATTTTTGACCATTTTTTTGACGTCAACAAAATGATAAATGTTAAAGTTTTCTTTATTTGTTGCGTGTATGCAACAAAAGACATATATTTGAATATCGAAATTAATTAATCACTTAAACGCTGGCGGCAACAGCACAATACGGCATCAAGATTATGAAAACTTCAAGAAATTTTTTCACCATCGCAGGTTACAGAAACGGAAACATCATTGGGTATGTAGATGCTTCAGGAAAATTAAATTACTCTGAAAACCTTGATCTAAACAGCAGAATGCAATTCGCATCTGAAGAGGAAGCTGAATGCTTCGTAGAAGATCTTTTGGAAAATGAATCAGAGAAGTTAGATGCAGGATTCAATTATGAAGTGGAAGAAGAGCAATATTTCTTCAGTCTTGAAGATACTTTTCTCGCCAAATTACCTTCCGGTCACGGCCACTGGAAAGTAACCGGAGAATCAAATGGATTTTCTCACACCATCACCACCAACAATTCACAACTTATCGATGATGCTTTTAATTCTGAAGAAGGAGAAACTTCATACTACGATTCAGTTGAAGAAGCTAGAGAAGCTATCATCGAACTTTTAAACGATTAATATGGAAAACACATTCAACAAGGGCGAACACTGGAAAGCGTTCGCCCTTTTTTTTAAAAACGCGATGAAGGCCAAAGGTATGAACCAAAGCCAGCTGGCCGAAAAGGTAGGCGTGCACCGTTCTACCTTGAAACGGTTCTTTGAACTGGAATTTTGTCTGAAATTTGATACGATCCTGGCGATTATTCACGCACTGGAGCTTAATATCTTCTTTGAAAGCAGGGACGAAAGCGCCGAGCTCAACAAGTGGTTTGAAGATGCGATGGAGGAACTGGGGAGAAGACCGGATAAACTCCATAAAAATTAACTTATAAGTGAATTCTGATCTAAAAGCACCCTCCCAGGGTGCTTTCCTGCTTTCCATTAATTTTGCCAACCTTAACCGTAAATCTAATATGAAATGGAAAAATTCATGGAAGAACTGGAGGATATGGACTCCAAAGAGAACCACTTAAAAGTGCTTGATAAAGTTTTACTGGCTTATTTGCTTAGCGACTATGCCAATTCCTTATCAGAGCGAACAGATGTCCTGCTGTTGCTCGGTAAACTTCGTGAACTCTTTATGTAGTTGCACATGCAGTGCCCTACCACTGCTTTTTGTTAATCTTCTTCCATTTGTTAACGTATATGGTAACTTTCTGTATATTTGCAGGGTAACCCGCTTAAAACGAGATCAAAAACATTATAAAGAACGGCATAAAGGTGCAAGTCCTTCTTCCAAGGTTTTAAGCCAGGTGTTACGGTGACCGTTCTTTTTCACTTTTAAGTTAACACCTATGAAATCACTAGAATTTATCTTCCAGGACACACAAATTCACTTCCTTTTACAGAATGAAGGAGAAGTAATGGTAAATGCCACCGAAATGGCAAAAGTCTTTCAAAAAAGAATCGATGTGTTCTTGAAATCAGACCACGCTAAAGCATTTATAAAAGTGCTTCAATTTCCACCAAATGGTGTAAATTCAGAGGAAATTCCGATGGACAAAATAATTCAAACCCGAGGTCATATGGGCACCTTTTTTAATCGTCTTTTAGCTTTAAAATTTGCCGCCTGGTTAGATCCGGAATTTGAAGTTTGGG
>JBAVQO010000420.1:0-10332 GCA_049694135.1 Gillisia sp.
GTATTGAGAATTGAGACTGAAGAATTGTCTCACTGCTAACGCCTCACTACTAAATCTCAATTCTAAAATCTAATAGCTAAGAAATAATGAGACACGGAAAAAAAATAAATCACTTAGGAAGAAAAACGGCTCACCGCAAGAGCATGTTGGCAAATATGGCCTGTTCCCTAATTGAGCATAAACGCATTAATACTACAGTTGCCAAAGCCAAAGCGCTTAAGCAATTTGTTGAGCCTTTGGTAACAAAATCTAAAGAAGATACTACTCATAACCGTAGGTTGGTTTTCGCTAAAATTCGTCAGAAAGAAGCAGTAACCGAACTTTTTAGAGAAGTAGCTGCTAAAGTAGGAGACCGTCCCGGAGGATATACCCGAATTATTAAATTAGGGAATCGTCTTGGAGATAATGCAGAAATGGCAATGATCGAGCTGGTAGATTATAACGAACTTTATAACGTTAATAAACCAGAGAAGAAAAAATCGACCCGTAGAGCCGGAAAGAAAAAATCTTCTGACAGCGAGACTGCTAGCGAGGCAAAGACCCCTGCACCTAAAAAGGCTCCTAAAAAGGAAACTCCAAAAGCTGAAAAGAAAGCTGAAGCAAAACCTTCTGAAGAAAAATCGGAAAAAAAGGAAGATAAAAAAGAAGAATAAGAATGATTCTTATACATCTACAATTTCAAAAAGGATAGACCATAAAGGTTTATCCTTTTTTTTATTTATTAAATTTGCACTCAATAAATTATAGCTATAATGAAGTATCAGTTAAAGAAAAAAGCCATCATCCTGCTTGCGGATGGAACTGTTTTTCATGGCAAATCGGTTGCTAATCGCGAAGGCAGTGCCGTAGGAGAAGTTTGCTTTAATACAGGAATGACGGGCTACCAGGAAATTTTTACAGATCCTTCCTATTTCGGGCAACTTATGGTAACCACCAATGCGCACATAGGGAATTATGGAGTAGCCGAAGAGGAAAATGAATCGGACGGTGCAAAGATCTCCGGTTTAATATGTAAAAATTTCAGCTACAGCAATTCCCGGCCCGCTTCAGATGCTACTTTACTCGAATTTCTTGAAAAGAATAATCTTTTTGCCATTTCCGATGTAGATACAAGAGCATTGGTGGCATATATCCGTGAAAATGGGGCGATGAATGCCATTATTTCAACTGATGTCGATAACATTGAAGGCCTGAAAGAAAAACTTGCAAAAGTGCCGGACATGAACGGGTTAGAATTGGCTTCAAAAGTTTCCACCAAAGAACCATACTACTACGGAAATGAAAATGCGACATACAAAATCGCGGCACTAGACGTCGGAATCAAAAGAAATATTCTTCGAAACTTCGAGGAGAGGGATGTTTATGTAAAAGTATTTCCCTATAATGCCACTTATCAGGAAATGAGCGCCTGGAATCCGGATGGTTACTTTTTGTCTAATGGCCCCGGAGATCCACAGCCGCTCAAAGGAGCCATCGATCTTGCCAAAACCATAATTGAAAAAGATCATCCTTTATTCGGAATATGTCTGGGTCACCAGATTATAGCTTTAGCCAATGGAATTTCCACTTATAAAATGCACCATGGGCATAGAGGAATTAATCATCCGGTTAAAAATTTAAAAACCGGGAAAGGAGAAATAACTTCTCAAAATCACGGATTTTCTGTAAACAGGGAAGAAACTGAAGCGCATCCAAATGTTGAAATCACTCATGTATGTTTGAATGATAATACCATTGGTGGAATAGAAATGACCAATAAAAATTGTTTCTCAGTTCAATATCACCCGGAAGCAAGTCCGGGACCTCACGATGCGAGTTATTTGTTCGATGATTTTATGGAGCGAATAAAAAAGACTAAAAACTGAAGCTTATAAAAGTTTTGAAACTCTAATGATCCGGGGATTTTTCCCCGGATTTCTGTTTTTTGGCTCAGATGGGCGGGAATGGATTTGTGGGGTTGGATTAATCTCTTAGTTTTGCTTCTTCTTTAACAAATAATTCGATTAATGAAAAAATTTTTACTCCTGGGGTTTCTGTTATGCGGAATAACCTCCTTTTCCCAAATTTCTTTTGAAAATGGTTATTATATAAATAATTCTAACGAACGTGTGGAATGTCTGATCCAGAATAAAGAATGGAAAGATAATCCGGAAAGTTTTGAATATAAACTCACTTCTTCCGCTACTGTTAATACCGCTGGTCTGGAAGGGGTCCAAGAATTTAAAGTGGGAAATTCGTTGTACAGGAGAGCGACGGTAAATATCGATCAATCTTCGCAACGCCTTTCGTATTTATCAAGTAAAAGGGAACCCGAATTTAAAGAAGAAACTGTTTTTTTAAAAGTCTTGGTAAAGGGTACAGCTTCTTTAATGAGCTATTCGGGTCATGCCAACTATTATTTCTTCTTTAAAAAAGCGGATGCTCCCGTTCAACAACTTATTTATAAGGAATACCTTGTAGATGGCAAAATCGCTTCCAACAAGAGCTTTCGGCAACAGCTGTACCGTTCTTTTTCCTGTCCCGATGTTGGAATCGACTTTTTAAAGGAAACTGATTACCGAAAGGAAGAATTGGTAAAATTATTTGAAAAATATAATACCTGTCTTGGCTCGGAATATAGCCTGTATGAAAAGGACGAAAAATGGAAATTCCAGCTTATCCCTTTTGCGGGAATCGATTTTGTGAGTTTAAACGTTAGTCAGGGGTTAATGGCTCACGGCAATACCTTTTCTACAACAGGTTATCGTTTCGGAGCCGAAATGGATTTTATTTTCCCTTTCTATAAAAATAAATTAGGAGTTAAGGCAAGAGTTGCTTACAGCAATTTTTCCACCTCGAGTCATTTCGAGAAAGATTTCTCGTCTGGATATAATTATTCTGCAGATTATAGTTTCAACTATCGTTCTTTCGATGTTTCTTTAGGTCCCAAATATTATTTTTTTCTATCTGGTTCTACCTCTATACATGTGGATGCTGGCTTGGTCGTAAGTTTGCCTATTAATTCTGAAATTCATTTTGCCAATACAGGAAGAGTCCTCGATCCTGAACTGACTAATTTCGATCCTGCTTTTGGATCTGAGTTAGGAGTTGGTTTGGAATTCAAAAATATTGTAATGGGAGCTCGTTATATTTTTCATGATATAGGTGGTTATCACGCTATTCCAAAAAATTACATACTCGATTGGAAATCTAACTATTCTGCATTGTCATTTACTGTTGGGTACCAGTTTTAGCTATTCGCTATGCATTTTCATCCGAAAACGTTATCGCATTTTTTGTGCTGAAACTCCCTTAAATAGTGGCAATTTTGGAGGTGTATTCGTATCTTGCTGAATAGTTAATCAATTAAAAGAAATTATGAGTATTATAGTAAATATCCACGCTCGACAAATATTCGATTCCCGTGGAAATCCTACCATTGAAGTTGATGTAATAACCGAAAACGGAATTATGGGACGCGCTGCAGTTCCTTCGGGAGCTTCTACCGGAGAACACGAAGCAGTTGAACTTCGCGACGGAGGGAAAGATTACATGGGAAAAGGGGTTTCTAAAGCTATTGAAAATGTAAATACAACCCTGGCTGAAGAACTGTTGGGATATTCTGTTTTTGAACAAAATCTTATCGATCAAACAATGATCGAACTGGACGGTACAAAAAATAAAGCAAAACTGGGTGCAAACGCCATCTTAGGAGTTTCACTTGCCGTGGCGAAAGCGGCCGCTGCAGAACTAGGTCTTCCGTTATATCGATATATAGGCGGAGTGAGCGCGAATACACTTCCGGTGCCGATGATGAATATTATAAACGGAGGCTCGCATAGCGATGCTCCTATCGCTTTTCAGGAATTTATGATTATGCCTGTAAAAGCGAAGAATTTCTCTCACGCCCTCAAAATGGGTACAGAGATTTTTCATAACCTTAAAAAAGTGCTTCACGACCGCGGGTTAAGTACTGCCGTGGGCGATGAAGGAGGTTTTGCACCAACGCTCGAAGGAACCGAGGATGCCCTGGAAACCATTCTTTTGGCGATAGAAAAAGCAGGCTATAAAGGCGGAGATGATGTTATGATCGCCCTGGACTGTGCTGCAGCAGAGTTTTATGAAAACGGAAAATACAATTATGCCAAATTTGAAGGAGATAAAGGCAAAGTCCGCAACAGTGAAGAACAGGCCGAATACCTTGCCGAACTCGCTTCAAAATACCCTATTATCTCTATTGAAGATGGAATGGACGAAAACGATTGGGACGGATGGAAATCTTTAACTCAAAAAGCCGGTAAAAAAATCCAGTTGGTAGGAGATGATCTTTTTGTAACCAATGTGGAGCGGCTTTCCCGCGGAATTCAGGAAGGAATAGCCAATTCCATTCTTATAAAAGTAAACCAGATCGGTACCTTAACCGAAACCATTTCGGCTGTAAATATGGCTAAAAATGCGGGTTACACCTGCGTGATGTCGCACCGCTCCGGAGAAACCGAAGATAACACCATTGCAGACCTTGCAGTAGCCTTAAATACAGGGCAAATTAAAACCGGTTCTGCTTCCCGTAGCGATAGAATGGCCAAATACAATCAATTGCTTAGGATAGAAGAGGAGTTGGAAAGTGTGGCTTATTATCCGGGAGAAAATGCCTTCAAAATAAAAAGATAGAAATTTTTTGGTTTTTATAAAGAAGGCTGTTGAGAAATCTACAGCCTTTTTTTTGCTATGATAATTTAAGTTTTCGTAATGAAAAAGTTCGGCATTAAAGTATTAACTTCAAACAAAGAAGCTTCCCCGTAATAAAAATGCAAGCATGAATAATTTTCTTTTTGTAGCGGCAGAAAATGACGGGATAGCTCATTGCAAAGCCGGAGGAATGGGCGATGTGGTACGGGATGTGCCACGAGAAATTTCGCGTCGTGGCGATAGAGTTCATGTGGTGGTACCTTCCTATTCCAGGCTTCATGCTACAGGAAAGTTTATCATGGATCTCGTTTTTTCTCTGCGCGGTACCGAATATACGGCTCAACTCTATAGGGTGCCACCCAAGAAAGAATTTTCTAATCTTTTTCATTATGTGATTCACCATCCGGAAATAGTGGGCGGAGATATAGCTCATATGTATCACAACGATCTCAAGGAACCCTTTTATACCGATACAATTAAATTTATAATCTTTTCTACTGCAGTAGCCGAAGCGATCCGGCAGAATGCTTTTGGAAAACTGGATGTTGTACACCTGCACGACTGGCATACCAGTTTGCTTTTATTTCTGAAGAAATTTCACAAGAATTATCAGGAGCTAAATAAAATAAGATGGGTCTACAGCATTCACAATTTAGCTATTCAGGGTATTCGCCCCTTTCAAAATAATTATTCTTCCTTAAGGAACTGGTTTCCTGAAGTTGAATACGATGAGAAAGAACTTCGTGATCCGCGTTACCTGGATTGTATGAATTTTATGGCCATAGGAATTAGGCTCAGCGATAGTCTGCACACAGTTTCACCGTCGTACAAACAGGATGTTTTAAAACCCAGTCATCCGCCCGAATTTATTGGAGGTGAAGGTTTGGAAGAAGACCTTAAAAAGGCCGAAAAGGAACAAAGATTCTTCGGAATCTTGAATGGTTGCAATTATAATAATATCAGAAGAGCGAAAAAGAACAAATTGTTTCCTAATATTCTTAAAGCTATTTTTAAATGGCTTCAGGAGGAATCGAAGAAATACAAAGCCGATTTTTTAGCACATACAGGTGAAAAAGTGCTTCCTCTTCTAAAGAAAAAGCCGGCCTTTATTTGTGCCAGCGTTGCGCGCCTTACAGAACAAAAATTTTACTTCTTTAGGCGCTCTCCCGAAGCGCTTATTCAAATTCTTAAAAAGCTAGACGAGGTAAACGGTATTTTTATTCTTTTGGGAACCGGAGCTCCTGAATATGAAGAGCTACTGCGAAAAATGAGTCATGAGTATGCCAATTTTATCTTTATTAATGCGCAATCTGAAGATGTTATAGATTCTATTTATCTTGAATCTAACCTGTACTTTATGCCCAGTTTGTTTGAACCCTGTGGTATTAGCCAAATGCTGGCCATGCGAAATGGGCAACCCTGCTTTGTGCATTATACCGGCGGACTTAAAGATACTGTTAAGCACAACGAAACCGGGTTTGTTTTTAAGGGCGAGACTTATGCAGAAACTATCGACAACATGGTTTCGGAGTTTCAGGAAATTCTTCATCTTTTCTTCAATCATCCCCCTCGTTGGAAGCATATTCAGCAAAACGCGAAAAAAGAAAGATTTACCTGGAAAAAATCGGTAGATGAATATTATGAGCTTTTGTATAAATTAAATTGATTTTCTTCTAATTTAATCGAAAAAGTCCGATTTTAAAGAGGTTTCTTGAAAATTCACACTTGGTGTTTACAGGATATTAACACGAGATTTTGTAATTTAGCAATTCGAAAAATAATCTGAAAAAGTTATTGATATATGTCAAAAGTTGCTACGTTAGAAATAGATGGTAAAAAATATGAATTTCCGATAGTTATTGGAACCGAAGATGAAGTTGCCATTGATATAAAGAATTTGAGAGGCGAATCCGGAATAATTACTTTAGATCCTGGATTTAAAAATACGGGAAGTTGTGAAAGTGCCATTACCTTTTTGGATGGTGAAAAAGGAATCCTTCGATATCGGGGATATTCCATAGAAGATCTGGCTGAAAAAGCTGATTTTTTGGAAGTGGTTTTTTTACTGATTTTTGGAGAATTGCCGGATAAAGAAAAGTTACGGAAATTTAGAAATGACATCATAGAGCAAAGTATCGTGAATAACGATATGAAAACCGTTATCAACGGGTTTCCTTCTTCTGCTCATCCTATGGGAATGCTTTCTTCGTTAACGAGCGCTCTTATCGCTTTCAATCCAAAATCGGTAAATGTAGATTCCGAAGAGGAGATGTATAAAGCCATCGTGAAACTATTGGCGAAATTCCCTACGTTGGCTGCCTGGACTCTTAGACGCAAGAATAACCTTCCTCTAAAAAACAGAGATACAGAACTTGGGTTTGTGGAAAGTCTTCTTAAAATGATGTTCGAAAAACCCGGTGAAGAATACAAAATAAATCCTGTGGTAGTAGATGCGCTGGACAAGTTGCTGATATTGCATGCAGATCATGAACAAAATTGTTCTACTTCTACCGTGCGAATTGTGGGATCTTCACAGGCCGGATTGTTTGCAAGTATTTCTGCCGGAGTTTCTGCCTTATGGGGGCCACTTCATGGCGGGGCAAACCAGGCAGTGATCGAAATGCTGGAAGAGATAAAGGCAGATGGAGGCGATACTTCAAAATTTATTGCCAAGGCAAAAGATAAAGAAGACCCTTTCAGATTAATGGGCTTTGGGCACAGGGTATATAAGAATTTTGATCCGCGTGCAAAAATTATTAAAAAAGCAGCCGACGAGGTTTTAGATGCCCTGGGTGTGGACGATCCTATTCTAGATATTGCGAAAGGTTTGGAAAAAGCTGCGCTCGAAGATGAATATTTTGTGGAAAGAAAATTGTATCCAAATGTAGATTTCTACTCGGGGATTATTTACCGCGCCATGGGAATTCCTACCGATATGTTTACCGTTATGTTTGCTGTAGGCCGTTTACCCGGTTGGATCGCACAATGGAGAGAAATGAGATTGGGAAAAGAACCTATTGGTAGACCAAGACAGGTATATGTTGGACCTACCCACAGAGAATTTGTAAAACTTCAGAACAGGTAAGTGTTAATTTATTAGAATTCTTAAAAGCTTCATTTTTAATGGGGCTTTTTTTAAACAAAATGGTCAATTTATGTTAAAACTTAATATCACCAGCGAAACCGCTCCCTTAAAAGCCGTGGTGCTGGGAACTGCAGTAAGTAATGGCCCTACGCCGTTGCTCGAAGAAGCTTACGACCCTAAGTCGGCAGAACATATTCGTGCCGGCACCTATCCCAAAGAAGAAGATATGGTGAAGGAAATTGAAGCTGTGGCCGCAGTTCTTAAGAAGTATAACGTGACCGTTTTTCGACCCGAAGTGATCGAAGAATATAACCAGATCTTTACGCGAGATATTGCTTTTGTAATCGACGATAAATTCATAAAGGCCAATATTCTGCCCGATCGCGATGAGGAAATTGAAGCAATATCACATGTTCTGGATCAAATAGATCCCTCTAAAATAATCACACTTCCCGAAGATGCACATATCGAAGGCGGCGATGTTATGCCTTTTAAAAATTATATTCTTGTAGGGACTTATAAAGGAGCAGATTATAAAAATTTTATTACGGCACGAACCAACATGCAGGCAGTAGCTGCACTTCAGGAACTATTTCCGAAGAGACAGGTAATTTCCTTCAGCCTGAAAAAGTCGAATACCGAGGCACGCGATAATGCTCTGCACCTGGATTGTTGCTTTCAACCGGTGGGAAAAGACAAAGCCATTCTTTATAAAGACGGTTTTTTAATTGAAGAAGAATATAACTGGCTGCTGAATTTATTCGGAAAAGAGAATGTTTTTGAAATCACCCGGGATGAAATGTATCACATGAACTCCAATATTTTTTCTATTTCTGAAGATGTTGTTATTTCAGAACGTAATTTTGTAAGACTTAATACCTGGCTTACGTCGCAGGGGATCAAGGTTGAAGAAGTTCCCTATGCGGAAATCTCCAAGCAGGAAGGACTCTTGCGGTGTTCAACACTACCTTTAATAAGAGAATAAATGAAGATGGAACAAATAACGAATACGGTTTTAATGGTAAGGCCAGCAGGCTTCAGGATGAACGAGGAAACTGCGGTAAACAATTTTTTTCAGGAAGATATACAGCTTGCAGATGAAGAAGTGAACAAAAAAGCACAGGAGGAATTCGATGGCTTTGTAGAAAAATTGCGATCTGTGGGCGTAAATGTTGTGGTGGTAAACGACCAAAAGGAATTAAATACACCCGATTCTATTTTTCCTAATAATTGGGTTTCTTTTCACGAAGACGGAACAGTTGCCGTGTATCCCATGTTTGCCGAAAACAGAAGGAAGGAACGCCGAATGGAATTTTTTGAGGCTCTGGAACAACAAGGATTTAATATCAAGGAAGTTGTAGATTATACAACTGCCGAAGACGAGGAAGTTTTTCTGGAAGGCACCGGAAGCCTTATTTTAGATCGTGTCCATAAAAAGGCTTATTGTGCCCTTTCTCCCAGAGCCGATGAAGAATTGCTGATCGAGTTTTGCGAGGATTTCGAGTATACGCCGGTAATTTTTGTTGCCAATCAGGATGTGGACGGAAAAAGAATGCCTATCTATCATACCAACGTGATGATGTGCGTGGCAGAGGATTTTGCCGTCATTTGCCTGGACAGCATCGATGATGCTAAGGAGAGAAAAAATGTTGTGCGCCACCTTAAAGAAGATGGGAAAGAAATTATTGAAATATCAGAGGTGCAGCTTCAGGAGTTTGCGGGAAATATGCTACAAATCAGGGGAGAGGACAACAAGAAATATCTTGTCATGAGTGAATCGGCAAAGGAGAGTTTAACTGTCGGCCAAGTAAACCGCATCGAGAAACACTGTGAAATCTTAACCGCATCTATTAAGACCATAGAAACCTGCGGAGGCGGAAGTGCCCGCTGTATGATGGCCGAAGTGTTTCTTCCGAAGAAATAGAGGTTAATTCTGTGCTGTTTTTGGGGCGAGAGAAATTCCTAAAAAAATTATTACCAGGGCAGTAAAGAAAGCAAAAGGCAGAGAACCGATGATCAGGAATTTTTGCATGGCAGTAAGAACATTGCTTTCGGGTTTCAGGTTTCCCAATACTATAATGGCTTCAGAAAAAACAAAGATTACCAGAGCCCAAATGATCCTGTATTTTTTTTCGGGATGCTCTTTTCCTTTCGAAGTAAACATACTTAATACGTAAATCGCAGAATCTACCGAGGTAACCAGGAAACTTATCAGCAGAACTACCGATAGAAGGTTCGTGAGGGAAGAAAGGGGATAGGTTTCAAAAAAAACGAAAAGGGACGTAAAAACATTCCCGAATTCATTGTGATACTTTCCCCATTCGTCTATAAGCTGGAAAGAGGAAGTGCCAAAAACCGAAAACCAGAAAAAAGTTCCCAAAGAGGGAATGACCAGGACACCAAGAATCATCTCCCGGATGGTTCTTCCTTTTGAAATCCTGGCAATAAAAATCCCTGTAAATGGAGCCCAGGCCAGCCAAAAAGCCCAATAATAATAAGTCCAATTGGTGAGAAATGTCTTTCCCGGGTTAAAATTGCCGTAAGCAATACTCATAGGAATAAAATCTATAAAGTATCTG
>JBAVQO010000421.1:0-6939 GCA_049694135.1 Gillisia sp.
AGATTTTCTCCTACTTTAAAATATTCAGATAATTTGTGAGTAGAATTTAACCTGAAATTCTTTTTGGAATATTTTGATATTTCTGTTGAAACGATTCCTTCTGTATCCTGAAGACCAAAAGAAGCAAAGAAAGTAGAAACTTTATTACCACCGCTTACGCTAAATTCGTGAGAGGTGCGCAGAGCGCTATCGTTAAAGATTTCTTTTTGCCAGTCTGTTCCCTTGCCCAAAGCAGAAAGGTCAGGAAAAAGGATAGGTCCACCTGCAGCTACCGATTTTTCGTTCATTAAAGCACCATATTCTGTAGCATTTAAAAGATCTAATGTTTTTTCGGGAGCCGAAAATCCTGCGTAACCGGTATAATTCACATTCAATTTTCCGGCTTCTCCTTTTTTGGTAGTAACCAAAATAACACCTGATGCCGCCCTGGCCCCATAAATCGCCAGTGAAGCTGCATCTTTAAGTACTTCTATAGACTCTATATCCGACTGGTTTATATAACCAATTCCTCCGGAATCTACAATTACTCCATCTACCACCCATAAAGGCTGGTTTCCACCGTAAGTATCGAAAGTTGTTAAACCTCGCACCCTTACCGTAGAAGAGGAGCCCGGTTGACCCGAGTTTTGTGCTATTGTTACTCCGGAAACACGGCCCTGTAACGTCTGTTCTATCCTTCCTGCTGGAATTTTTTGAAGTTCTTTTGCTTTTACAGTAGAAATAGCTCCTGTGTTTACGCTTTTCTTTTGTGTACCATATCCCACGACCACAACTTCATCGAGATTGTTATCATCGGCCTCAAGTACTACGTTTAAAGTCTGAGAGTTATTGATGGCAAACTCCTTTTTGACGTACCCGACATAGGAAAAAACGAGAGTGTCGTTAGCGGAAACATTAATGGAATAATTTCCATCGAAATCCGTGGTCGTTCCCCGGCTGGCATTTTTAACTAAAACATTTACCCCCAGGAGTGGTACATTATTTCCATCGGTTACGGTACCCTGAACACTCAGATCCTGTGCACACATAGAAAATAATCCGCCAAAGAGGACAATTAAAAAACATGAAAATCTCTTCATTTTGATTGATTGTTAAAATTATGACTCCAATATATTAATACTATGTTAACATAATTAAAAAACGGCCTTTACAAAAAGACTACATTTTCAATTAAATATAAAAAGAGGGATCAAAAACTGCGGGAATAGCAATAAATATAGGGCGAAGGATATAAACACAATCATCTCATGAAAACGTTTTCGAAAGCGTAAAAACCGCTCAGTGTAGAGTTAATGTAGAGTTATTCTGCGAACTTGTAAAGTTTTATATTCCAAGAATGTAATCCGTAAGGTTGATGTTTCTGTCAAGATTCATTTTTTTTCGCAATCGATATCGTTTAATTTCAACGCTCTTTACCGAAATGTTTAACAATGGAGCTATTTCTTTAGAAGATAAGTTAAGCCGGAGATAAGCGCACAATTTAAGATCATTGGAGGTTAACTCGGGATGAGCCTTTTTTATTTTATTGAAAAAATCTTTATCTGCATTATTAAATGCTTCTTTGAAAAATTTCCAGTTGCCGCCTTCACTTATATCCCTGTCTATTGTTTTTATCACGGCCTTTACTTTTGTAGAGTCGGACTCTTTCAATTTCTCTTTAATACTGGTTAAAAATTCATTCTTTTTAATAAGAGACATGGTAGAAACCGCCAGTTCCCGGTTCTTTTCAGCCACATCTCTTTCCAAATGATCATTTTGAAGTTTTATAATTTTCTGTTCCGCTTCAAGATTCTTCATCTTCAGATTCTTTTCTTTTTCTATCAGTACCTTGTTATGATGTCGCTTGTTGACCATATGAATTCCGGTAAGAAAGAGAATAAAAATCAACACATACCCAAGCAACGCCAGACTGCTTAAATAAAATGGCCGGCCAATAACAAAGGCATAACTTGCCGCAGGAGTTACAATATTGGCAATTTTGGAACGCACTTCGAACGTGTAATTGCCAAAATCAAGATTCTTGAAATTCGCTTCAGAATTCTCACTCCATTCACTCCACCGGGAACTCTGGCCCTTAAGCCGGTAACTATACAAGGCTTTTACATATTTATTATAGACCGGAACAGCGTACTGAAAGGAGATATTGTTGTGCTGAAAATCGAAATTTCCTGCCTTGTCTAAAACCGCTTTCTCCGGCTTTTTGTCCAGAGCACTGTACCTAATGCTATTAATATTTACTTCATATGTCTTTGGTTTTTCCTGTTGTTCACGAAAAAGCAAATATCCGTTGGCCACTCCCAAAAGATATTCTTCATTATTCAGGAGGGAAACATTTTCGTAACCGTCGGCAATATTTCGGTACGACTGATCTATATAGAAGCGCTTAATTTCGTAATCGCCGGTAATGGCAGACTGTTTTAAGTAGAAAATGTATTTATCTGCAAAACCCCACAGTTTTTGGTCGTTGTTGACCATTTTTCCGGAAATTCGATCTATTTGAGCAACCAGTTCATTCAGACGATTTTTTTCGGTGAACTTTTTTGTTGCTTCGTCGTACTGATAAATCTTTCGTTTGGTACTATAATAAAGAGTATCTGCAAATTTAAACATACTGGAGGTAGCCCAGATACTATCAGAAAACTGAAAATTCTGTAGTTTTTCTATCTTGTTTGAATCTACATCATATTTTATTTTAAAGACGCCACGGTGTTCATTATTCACCCAAAGCACACTATCAGAATCCACCTCTATATTTCGTGAAGAATGTTGAAAATCTTTTACCAGGGGCAAAGAAACAAATTGATCGCCCGATTTTTTTATAAAGCTAAACCCGTAATAGTGACCCTGCACATATACGTTTTCCTTGATCTTTTTAATAAACCATGTTCCCAATCGGTCAGAAATCTTGGTGGCTGTATTTCCCTTGATCAGGAAGGTTCCCGTATCATGTCCGCAAAATAAATAACCGTCTATTTCATTAAGAGACCAAACCTGACCATTGGTACCGGTGATCAGAGAAAAATCATCGGCATTTTTTTTCTTTAAGTATAGACCCTGATTGGTTCCCAGATAAAGATCGCCGGAAGCGTTCAAAAAGGAAGTATAGACCGAGCCAATCTTACCTTTTACGTCTCTAAAAGAATGAAAAGAAGAATTTAAGTTAATCTTGCTGATCCCGTAGTCCAGGCCCGCCCAAATATTTCCTCCATCATCAACATATAATGATAAGGTGGTATTATTGAGCAGAATGTTTTCCTGATTATATTTATATAAAATCTTACCCTCGCTGTCTAACTGAACTATCCCTTTTCCCACTGTTCCCAGCACCAGATCTCCGTTGGGAAGATCTACGGCGGTAAAAATATTGGTGTAGCCAATTTCCTGGCTTAAACTTTTATTGAATTCGTTAAGAGAGTTTCCATTCCACACAAAAAATCCGGAATGCCCGGTTATTAAACGCAGTTCCCCTGTTTTTCCGTAAAGATATTTAATGGTCACATCCTTTAATATGTCCGCAGGAATCACTTCTTCGGAATGGCCTTTTTTAATAACATATAATCCGCCTCCCACCAGTTGGAAGTAGATATTATTATGAAGTTTGAAAAGCCCGGAAACAGCCTTTCCTTCAGGAATGTCAAATTCTGTAACCGTTTCATTCACCGGATCGTAAAAGTAAATGCCGGAAAAGCTTCGGAAAATAATAATTCCTTCCAGGGTCTGAATATCCCAGAATAACTCCCCATCTTTTACGCCCTTAGGAAATTCATTAATAATACTATGATACTGCAACGTTCCCACATCGTTCCTCGTCCAGAAACCCGCTTCCATGTAGGCACCTGTATAGATACGGTCTTCAAAAAGTTTTACCGCCCGGACTATAGAATTGTTGGGAACGGGATAAATCTTCCATCGTTCGCCATTAAACTCCAGTAGGCCGTTGCCGTTGGCAAAATAGAAATTGTCATCTTTTCCCTGAGAAATCATCCAGTTCTGGTTTCCCGCTGCATATTCGTTAGGGCTGAAATTAGTGACTGGAGGCAGTTCCTGAGAAAAAGCAAAGAGGGAAAAAAGACCGGCGATGAGACAAAGAATTTTCTGCAAGATGAATCTGATATTAGCTGAAAGGTGACGAAAATAATCAAAAACGCCCAACTTCCAGAGATTAGGAAAATATTTGCACTTCCCTTTTATAAATGTTATAGTACGTTAAAATTACTAAAACTACTGGATTTTTTATGAATATTGTTGTTTAACACCCATTTCAAATATTTTGAAATTAATCTAAAACCTCCGTTTTACCGACAAAGATTTCATATGCGAGAGCAAAATAATACTACTTCATACCCCTATAGAATTATTTGCAGTTTCTTTTTGATTTTTCTCCTGATGAGTGCCCGCGGATTTTCTCAAAATGCGAATTCTTCAGAAAAGAAAGAAATAACCAATACCATTTATTTTACAGCCAATACAGGCCTGGATACCCGTGGAATTTCCACAAAAATCCTGAACACGATTAATAAAGAGTCGCAGAAAGACCGGAATGCCAGTGTGGTAGTTGTGGGAAATTTTACTGAAGAACAAGGTTATCCGTCTAAAGGAAAAGAAAGAAAAGAGGAAGAAGATTTCTTGAAAAACAACCTTTTGAACCCCTTAAAAGGTTTTAATGGCGATATCATCTTTACCCCCGGCACCAACGAATGGAACAAAGGCGGCCAGGATAACATCGATGATATGGAATCCTTTCTTCAAGACAACAGCAAATCCGAATTCTGGCCCAACGACGGCTGCCCACTCGAACATAAAAGTCTGGGCGATAATGTGGAACTCATCATGGTAAATTCTGAATGGTATCTTCAGGATTGGGATAAACGACCCGAATTCAATAACAAATGTGATATAAAAACGCGTGATCAATTTTTTCTTGAATTTCAGGATGATGTGAAAGATGCGCAGGGAAAAACGGTTATTGTGGCTGTATATCATCCCGTACTTACCGACACAAAACCCGGCTTTTTAAATCGTATTGATGGGACACCCCAGGAATCATACTACAGCGTGCAACAACGGGAATTTCATAACCGGCTCGAGACCATCGGCCGTGAATTCGATGATGTTATTTTTGTTTCCTCAGATCGGAATCTTCAATATTTGGATCATCACGGAGTACCGCAAATCATTAGCGGCGCTGCAGCGGCTACACAACCGGCAAAAGTTCATAAAAAAGAACATTTCGCATCAGATAAAAATGGATATGCCAAACTTGAAGTTTTTAAAGATAACAGTTCCAGGGTCTATTTTTATCAGGTTGAAGAAAATGGAACTCAAAATCTGCTATTTACGAAAGATATTCCGAGGCAACGTACCCGCTTAAATGAAATTTCTTACCCCGATAAAAGCACCTTCGGAAAAATCCAAACCGCTTCCATTTATTCTGAAAAAGAAACCGATAAAAGCGGATTTTATAAATGGTTATGGGGCGATCATTATCGAAATATCTATAGCCGCAAGATAGAAGCCCCGGTTTTATTTCTCGACAGCCTGCCGGGAAATATTCAACCTGCTGCAGAAGGTGGCGGGCATCAATCGGTAACGCTTCATCTGTATAACGATAAAGGCGAAGAGTTTACCCTTCGCGCACTTCGAAAAAGCGCACTTAGTTACCTTCAGTATAGCATACCAGATCATTACGTGAAGGATTTCCTTGTAAATACCTGGGCAGAAAGAGTAGTTCAGGACTATTACACCACCGCTCATCCCTATGCTCCTTATGCGAGTTTCGATTTGATGGATGACTTAGGTCTTTACAATACCAGCCCAAAAGTATATTATGTTCCTAAACAAAAAAGACTGGGCATTTTTAATGATGACTATGGCGATGCCCTTTATATGTTTGAAGAACATGCGGGCGACGAAAATAAGAATTCAGATCTCTTTGGAAAACCGGATGATATTCTAAGTACCGCCGATCTGTTGGAGGATTTGAACAAATCTAAAGAACCTTATGTAGACCAGAATGAATATATAAAAGCCCGGTTATTCGATATGCTTATCGGGGATTGGGATCGGCATTACGACCAATGGCGATGGGCCGAATTTAAACAACCCGACGGCAGAAAAAAATATGAGCCTATTCCCAGAGACCGCGATCAGGCTTTTCCAAAGTACGATGGAGTGCTAATATCAATTATAAAACTGGCTATTCCTTCATTAAGAATCATGCAGTCTTACGGCCCCGAATTGGACAACATAAAGTGGCTCAACATGGAGCCGTACCCGTTAGACAAAAAACTTATTACAACAGCTAACTGGGAAGATTGGAAAAAGCAGGTAGATACTATACAAAGCGTTTTAACCAATGAAAAAATTGATGCTGCCTTTGCAAATCTTCCGAAAGATATGCAGGATGAAAGCATCGAAAAAATAAAAGCAAGCCTGAAGCAACGGAGAGGAAATCTGCTTAAAATTGCCAGAAGATATTACGATTTTCTGAACGATCACCAGATTATCACGGGTACCGAAAAAGACGATAAATTCAATATCACCAGAAAAGATAAGGGTATTACTCAGGTAGAGATCTTCAGAAAAGATTCTCTGGTTTTCAAAAATTCGTATGATGCAGACGATACCCAGGAAATCTGGATCTACGGACTGGACGGAGACGACACTTTTCACATCGATGGAAAGGGCGATCATCTTATAAATCTAAAAATACTCGGGGGCGAAGAACACGATGTTTATGATTTTGAAAACACCAGGAATGCGAAGTTATACGATTATAAAAGCAAAAAGAGTACCATTGTAAATCCGGCTTCCCATAAATGGCTGGTAGACTCTTACGATATCAACACTTATGACTATACAAAACCGAAATACAACCAGAACGCCATTTTTCCACTAGGCGGGTTTAGCTCCGATTCGGGAATCCATTTGGGAATTGCA
>JBAVQO010000422.1:0-5149 GCA_049694135.1 Gillisia sp.
TGCTGGTGCGATTCCGCGCGATAAGTACAATACCGTTTGGAACACTTACCATCACCATGTTGAGAATTTCTATGATTTTCTTCACCTAAACCGGGAATTTCGGGATCTTGATTTTAAACATAACCTGGAGCAAAAGCTGAAGGTTATAGATCGCGCCGAAGAATTAACGCAGGAAACAGACACGAACAGAGCATTTCGCGAATTGCAAATGCTTCATAAAATGTGGAAGGAAGAACTAGGGCCGGTGGCCAGGGAATTCCGGGAAGATATTTGGGACAGGTTTAGTGCTGCAACCAAAAAAATACATGATCTCCGTCAGGCTTATTATGATGAACTCGAAAAACAATTCGAGAAAAACCTGGAAGTAAAACAGGAAATAATCAATAACATCAAGAATCTGGCAGAAACCAAATATACTTCTCATAACCAGTGGCAACAAAAAATCAAGGAACTGGAAGGTCTTCGGGAAAGCTTTTTTAAGGCAGGAAAAGTGCCCAGGGATAAAAATGAAGAAACCTGGAGTGCTTTCAAAACCAACGTAAGGCAGTTTAACCGTAATAAAAATGCTTACTACAAAGGGTTAAAGAGGGAACAGTATGAAAATCTGGAAAAGAAGAAAGAGCTTATAAAAATTGCCGAAGACAACAAGGACAGCGAAGATTTTAAGGCTACCACTCCGCTTATGAAAAAGATCCAGACCGACTGGAAGAAGATAGGACACGTGCCCCGCCGGGATAGCGATAAGGTCTGGAAACAGTTTAAAGCGGCCTGTAATCATTACTTTGACAGGTTGCACTCGTCCACACGTGAAGAAAATGCAGAAGAATTAAAAGCCTTTGATCAGAAAAAAGAGATTCTAGACAATCTGAAATCCCAGGAATTCACCGGCGATAAACGCAAAGACCTTCCGAAAATAAAAGCGATTCTGGAAGACTGGAAAAATGTTGGAAAAGTGCCTTATAATAAACGTTTTATAGAAGGTAAATTCAACAAACTGCTCGATCAGTTGTTTTCGAAACTCGATGTGGACCAGAAAAAGGCCGAAATGATGAAGTACGAAAATAAACTTCAGGCTATAAATGATTCCGACGATGAGAAAAAACTCAGAAATGAACATTACTTTTTAACCAAGAAGGTACAGGAAACTAAAGCTGAAATTCGGCAGCTGGAAAACAACCTTCAGTTCTTTTCGAATGTAGAGGATAAAAATCCGCTGGTACAGGAAGTTCATAAAAACATTCAGGATCACAAAGAGCAATTGAAAATCTGGAAGGAAAAGCTGGAAAAAATCAAGAGCCTATATTAAAATAAACCAAAGATGAACTGTGTTTTATGTGATTTAAAAAGTGAAGAATCCATAAAATTTCAGCAAAAGCTATTTTATAAATGCACGGGGTGCCAGTCCATATTTCTGTCACCCCGTTTTTATATTTCAGAAGAGGAAGAAGGCGAACGTTATTCTTACCATCAAAATGATGTAACCAATGAGGGATATCAGCATTTCGTAAGTCCCATTACCAATAGAATTCAACTGGATTTTAAGAATACTGCCAGAGGTCTGGATTTTGGCTGCGGAAGAGGTCCGGTGGCCACGTATCAGCTTCGGAAAAAAGGATATAAAATCAATTTGTACGACCCTTTTTTTGAAGATCATCCTGAAGTTTTAAACGAAGATTATGACTTTATAATCTGTTGCGAGGTGATGGAGCATTTTCATGAGCCTAAAAAAGAATTTCAACAACTATACGATCTGCTTAAGCCCGGCGGCAGACTGTATTGTAAAACCTCTTTATTACCTAAAAATATAAATTTTGAAGACTGGTACTATAAAAATGATCCCACCCACGTTTTTTTTTATTCTGAAGAAACGCTGAAATGGATTAAACTGCAGGTAGGGTTTGGGGAACTTGAAGTGTTTAAAGATTTGATTGTTTTTAAAAAGTAAAGTACAATTGGGCAAAAAAAAGCGAGAACTTTATATTTTTTTTGCTTCTTCCCAATAAATATCCATTTCGGAAAGGCTCATTTCACTCAGAGGTTTATTGATTTCATTCGATTTCTTTTCCAAATACTGAAAGCGTTTTATGAACTTTTTATTCGTGCGCTCCAGGGCGTTCTCCGGGTTTATTTTTAGAAACCGCGCATAATTGATCATCGAGAACAAAACATCGCCAAATTCGGCCTCTATCTTATCTTTATCATTAATATTAATTTCATGTTGCAACTCATCCAGTTCTTCTTTTAATTTCTCAAAAACCTGTTGAGGCTCTTCCCAGTCAAATCCCACTCCCGCGACTTTATCCTGAATCCTGCTGGCTTTCACCAGGGCGGGAAGCGAGGCCGGAACTCCTTCTAAAACGCTTTTTTTCCCTTCTTTTAATTTAAGTTTTTCCCAGTTTTGCTTCACTTCTTCTTCATTGGCGACCTTTACATCGCCATAAATATGGGGATGTCGGGAAATCAATTTTTCACAAATGCCATTGGCCACGTCGGCAATATCAAAATCGCCGGTTTCACTCCCAATTCTGGCATAAAAAACAATGTGTAGCAGAATGTCTCCAAGCTCTTTTTTAGTCTCAACAAGGTCTTTTTCGAGAATAGCGTCTCCAAGTTCGTACACCTCTTCAATGGTAAGATGCCGCAGACTTTCCATAGTTTGCTTTTTATCCCAGGGACACTGTTCTCTAAGCTCATCCATAATGGTTAACAGTCTGTCCAGTGCCGCTAATTGCTCTTTTCTTGGATTCATGGGTTTTCCTTTTGGTAAAAATACAATTGTCTCTAATTTTTAGTTTCCCGGGACTGAAAAATATATCAGAATTTTTTAAACAAAAAAGCAGCTCAAAAAGCTGCTTATATCTTAGTAAAAACTTCAGAAGTTTATTCTTCTTCGTCCTTGTTCTCTTCAGAATCCTTCTTGAATTCTGTAAATCCATTATTTACAAGCAGGTTGTACCACTGAATAATCTTTTTTATATCGCTCTGGTAAACCCTATCCACGTCATAATCCGGCAAAACTTCAGCAAAATAATTTTCCAGTTCTTTTTTCGAGGCCTTGTGGCTTATAGCTTCCTTTCCATCCTCTTTTTCATACATTTTCTGAAAAATCTCCCCTAACGGAACTTCTTCGGTATAGGTATAAATGGCGATCTCACTCAACAAACTTACATTATGCCGCACATTAACCGCTATTTTATTTCCATCGGTGATGGATTTAGCGATAAAGCCGCCCCTGGTTTGTGCAGTTAATTCGTATAATCCGGGCTTTCCCGATATTGACAATATTTTTTCTAAACCCATATCAAATTTTATTTTTGGCTCGCAAATATCACACCTCCTCTACTAAAATCAAAAGAATCAACGTCCTTTTTTCTGAAGGGGAAATTTCATTTTATAATCAGCTTTTATTTTTCCTTTGGAGATATTAGAAAGTTTAGATTTCAAAATGCGCTTTTTTAAACTCGACAACTTATCGGTGAACAAGATTCCTTCAATATGGTCATATTCATGCTGAATAACTCTCGCAGCCAGGCCGGTATAGGTTTCGGTAAAAGTATTAAAGTCCTGATCCTGATATTCAATGGTAATTTCAGGTTTTCGAAACACATCTTCACGAATCTCGGGAATACTCAAACAGCCCTCCCCAAAAGCCCATTCTTCGCCTTCTTCGGTAAGGATTTTAGGATTTATAAAAACTTTTCTCAGGTTCTTTAACTGCCCTTTTTCTTCTTCCGAAAGATCTTCGTCTTCGGCAAAAGGTTCGGGATCTATAACAAACATTCTAAGGGAAAGACCTACCTGAGGCGCGGCAAGTCCAACACCATAAGCATTGTACATCGTATCCCACATATTATCTATAAGTTCTTGTAATCCCTGATGATCTTTGGAAATTTCCTTTCCTCTCTTTCGTAAAACCGGATCTCCGTAGGCGATTATTGGTAAAACCATTTCTGTAAGTTTTAAGTTCAAAGTTTTAAGTTCAAAGTTTTAGGCGGCACCTTTTACTTTTCCCTTTCCACCTGTAAATTTTCATTGATATAAATAAGATTGTAAAATAATTGTGGCGCTGATTTCGTCGAGAAGAGCTTTATCTCTTCGCTTTTTCTTCTTCAACCCGCTGTCGATCATTGTTTTTACAGCCATTTTTGAGGTAAACCGTTCATCTACTCTTTTTGTAGGCATCTCGGGAAATTTTTCATTGAATTTTTTTAAAAATTCAAGAATAAAAACCTCGCTTTCCGAAGCGGTATTATTCATTTGTTTAGGCTCTCCAATTAGAACCAGTTCCACCTTTTCCTTCCCAAAATAATCCTCCAGGTAACTCAATAATTCCGAAGTGGCCACTGTGGCCAACCCCGAAGCAATGATCTGCATTTCATCGGTAACCGCGATTCCTGTTCGTTTTTTTCCGAAGTCAAGTGCGAGGATTCTGGCCATAAAAAATTTTCAGCAAAGGTAAGGTTTATATTGTAATGCCCATAAAAATCGAAGTGAAGCCGTTATATTTGCTAAAATTTTAATGAAATGGAACATCTTAAAAATAAAATAACCGCCGCGTGGGAGAATAGAGATCTTCTTCAGCAAGAAGAAACCACAGAGGCCATACGCGAAGTAATTGAGTTGTTAGACCAGGGTAAACTTCGGGTTGCTGAGCCTACACCCGATGGATGGCAGGTTAACGAATGGGTAAAAAAAGCCGTGGTTCTGTATTTTCCTATACAAAAAATGGAAACTTTACATTCGGGAATTTTTGAATATCACGATAAAATGCCATTAAAAACCGGTTATAAAGAAAAAGGAATACGCGTGGTTCCCAATGCCGTGGCGAGACATGGCGCTTATATTTCCAGTGGAGTAATTATGATGCCCAGTTATGTGAATATCGGGGCGTATGTAGACGAAGGAACTATGGTAGATACGTGGGCAACAGTTGGAAGCTGCGCCCAGATTGGCAAAAACGTGCATTTAAGTGGCGGCGTGGGAATTGGTGGCGTGTTGGAACCTCTTCAGGCTGCGCCCGTAATTATAGAAGATAACGCATTTATTGGCTCGCGTTGTATTGTAGTAGAAGGGATTCGGGTTGAAAAAGAAGCGGTTTTAGGAGCGAATGTGGTGCTTACAGGCTCTACCAAAATAATTGATGTTACCG
>JBAVQO010000423.1:0-9734 GCA_049694135.1 Gillisia sp.
AGACTTTTACCTGCAAATCCGAACAAAAATCCGATGCTGCTGTAAGCCAGGATCCTTCCGGAGTGATAGATAAAGATCTGGAACAACTTTTTGAAGTTATTCTCCCGATCTACCGGCAGTAAAAAAGCGATAGGCCCACACATTCCCACGCAGTGAAAACTCCCTAACAGTCCGAAAATGAGTGCCGTGATCCACATTTTTAATAGATGATCGCTTTTTTGTACAGGTATCTCTTGTCGTTACTTTGCCATTCCAGGGTGATATTCCATCGTCCCGGCAGTAATTTTTCTTTGGGAATAAGAATATTTGATTCTCCGGCGCTCACAGGCATCGAAAAATCAAGTTTTTTGTTGGAAGTCCGGTATAAAAAAACGGTACCGTTCCTCATGGAGTCAGACATGGATGCGGGAAAATGAAGCAACCAGCCCGCATCGGTTTTTTCTCCTGAAATTTGTTCGGGCAGAGATTGCGCATTTTGCTCCTCATCTATCTCCTGCTGATACACCATTTCCTTTTGATAATATTGTTCGGTTACCAGATCGTAATCATATTTTTTGTCGGTCATCATTTTGGTCACAAAAAACATGATAAAGCTTATAAAAAGTACCATTCCGATAACAATTCCTGCTCCCCAATTTAGTTTCATAATTCTCGAATTTTTAGCAATCTGCTGTAATTAATAATAATGCCGGGGACCAAGAAAAGTAGCAGTGGTGGTTTCAATTTTTTTGTCGCCGCTGTATACCTCTATTACCACTTTGTTCTTATCGCCGGTTAAAATGGAATTGTTTATGGTTATAAACAATGTTCCCTCTGCCATTCCCTGTCGGGGAACTTCAATTTTTCCGTGTTTAACAATATGTATGTTTCCCTTAGGCGATTTCAGCTTAAATTGGATGTTTTCTATCTTCCTGCTGGTTTTATTTACCAGTTTATAAGTAAAGACATTACTGATGACATTGTCCGCCTTGTGTTCGTAAAGCTGGCCGGGTAAACGCAAAACCGTGGCTTCCACATCGCTTCTTAAAAAGAGCATTCCTACCAGGATCGCCAGTAAAATTCCGAGAATGGCGGTGTAGCCTTTAAGCCGCGGGGTAAACTGAAATTTTGCTCCTTTCTCGATGTTTTCTTCACTCGCGTATCGTATCAATCCCTTCGGAAGATCTACTGCTTCCATCATAGAATCACAGGCATCGATGCAGGCGGTGCAGTTTACGCATTCCAGCTGCGTACCGTTACGAATGTCAATTCCTGTGGGGCATACCTGCACACACTGAAGGCAGTCTATACAATCGCCTTTTCCTGAAGACGCACGGTCTTCATTTTTCTTGAATTTCGCCCGCCCTTTTTCCTTTTCGCCACGCTTGTGATCGTAGGCTACCACGATAGACTTATTATCCAGCAATACTCCCTGAAGTCTCCCGTAAGGACAGGCAATAATACATACCTGCTCACGAAACCACGCGAAAACGAAATAAAACACTCCGGTAAAAATACACAGGGAGATCAGCGTGCTTATGTGAAGCAGAGGACCTTCGGTGATGTACTGTAAAAGCCGGTCGCTTCCTATTAAGTAGGCCAAAAAAACATTGGCGATGAGAAAGGAAACAATAAAAAAAGCGGTCCATTTCAGAAGCCTTTTTTTAATTTTTTCGGCATCCCATTTCTGTTTTGCCAGGCGGATCTGCTTTCCACGATCACCCTCAATCCAGTATTCTATTCTGCGGAAGACCATTTCCATAAAAATCGTCTGGGGGCAAATCCAGCCGCAGAAGATCCTTCCGAAAGCAGCGGTAAAGAGCAGGATAAAAACTACTCCTACCAGGAGCATGATCACAAATATGTAAAAGTCCTGGGGCCAGAAGGGAAACCCGAAAAGGTTAAATCTTCGTTCCAGCACATTCAGCATCATGAACTGATTGCCGTTTACTTTGATAAAAGGAGAAATAAAAAGAATCCCCAACAGCACATAACTTACAATCTTTCTGTATCTATAAAATTTGCCAGAAGGTTTTTTGGGGTACACCCATGCTCTTTTTCCTTCTTCATCCAGGGTTCCAATACTGTCCCTGAACCTTTCATTTCCCGTTGTTTCCACTGTTTCTGGTTCTAAATAAGATGAATTTATTTGTTTAATGAATTCACACTTCCTGTGGCGGGAGTGTTTTCAATAGCTTCCTCTATGTGAATAGAATCTTTATCTGTTTCTGTTTCATGTTCTTTGGCATTGGAGCCGGTCCACAATTCTCCCTGAGGTTCTTTGGCGTTGGGAGGATTGGTTCCATGTAAACTTATAACATAGCTTGCCACCTGGGCGATCTCTCCGGGTTTAAAAGTGGTTTTCCAGGAGATCATTCCTTTTCCGGCACGGCCTCCTTCGGTGATGGTGTGAAAAACATTCTTTATTCCGCCGCCTAAGATCCAGTAATCATCTGTAAGATTTGGACCTATTCCGCCGGCGCCGCCTTCTTTATGACAGGGAATACAGTTATTGGTAAAAATGGCTTTTCCGGCTTTGATATCTTCAGCATCGGTGAGTAATTCTACCGTATTGGCATCGATCTCGTCTTTATGGGCTTTCTTGTATTCAGCAACCGCGACTTTGGCTTGCGCTACTTCCTGCAGATATTCATCTTCCTGTGTTGGGCCGTCAAAGACCTGAAAGCGCAGAAAATATACAAGAGCAAAGATCATACTGGCATAAAATCCGTACAACCACCAGGGCGGTAATTTGTTGTCCAACTCCCGGATTCCGTCGTAATTGTGATCCAGCACAATTTCTTCCTCTTCTGCAAGAGAATGTGAACCCTGTAATTTGTGGTAGGTGTTTTTTATCCAGGCAGAACGCGTTTCATTCCGAAGTTTTTCAGCCGCGAGGTAGCGTTCCCGGGCATCTTCCTTTAAATTCTGAAAGAGAATTTTTTCCAGGGCCGCAATACAAACTTCAATAGCGACGGCAAAGAGCAGGACGCCGCCCAAAACCAACCAGGCAATTGGATATTTCTGAATGGCAAGACCTTCTTCAGGTTTCAGAATAATTTCCATTAGTATAAAAGCGATGAGAGTAATACCTGTTACTCGTAAAATAGAAGCTAAATTTTTCATAATTCATCCTGATTTGAAAATTCGAGGGGCAATTCGCTCATTTCTTTCACGTGTTCTTTTTTAGCGGTAAAAACCCACAAGAATAATCCCAGAAAGAAAATGAAAAATATAAGGAGAGAGATAATGGGATAAATTGCTACCCCATCGATGTTCTCCAGGTTTCCCGATATAAACTTTAACATGATCTACTAATTTTGAACAGCTGCCTGTGCTGCCGGTTTAACTTTAATATCTGTTCCAAGCCTTTGGAGGTAAGCGATCAACGCTACGATTTCGCGGTCGCGCATTTGCACAAATTCCTGCCCATTCTCTTCGGCGAATTTCTTATCGGCCAGATAGGTGGTGGCAAAGTCGGGATCGGAAAAAAGGTTCTTTTCTATTCGTGTTCCCTGCTCTTCCATGGACTGTTGGGCATTTTGTATTTCTTCAGCAGTATAAGGAACTCCTATTTTTACCATGGCTTCCATTTTATCTGTGATATTGCTTTTATCCAACTTATCTTTTATCAGCCATTTAAAAGAGGGCATGATAGATCCCGAGGAGGTGCTTTGGGGATCATAAAGGTGATTGAGATGCCAGTTGTCGGAATATTTACCGCCTACCCGAAGCAGATCGGGGCCGGTACGTTTACTTCCCCACAAGAAAGGGTGATCGTACACATATTCTCCCGCTTTCGAATATTCTCCATAACGTTCCACTTCGCTTCTAAAAGGACGTATCATTTGGGAATGACAGCTTACGCAGCCCTCGCGAATGTAGATGTCACGACCTTCCAGTTCCAGCGGCGAGTAACGTTTTACGCTGGAGATAATAGGTATATATTCGTCGACCATTAAAGAAGGAATAATTTGAACCGCTCCCCCTATAAGGATCGCAATAGTGGCAAAAATGGTAAGTTTTACAGGTCTTCTTTCCAACCAGGTATGATATCCTTCTTTAAGAGTACGATGTTTTGTAACGGGAGTAAGCGGTGCGGCTTCTGCAAGTTCATCAGTTACTTTGCTGCCATTTTTGGCGGTTTGCACAATGTTATAAAGAGCGATTAAGGCTCCTACGATATAGAGGCTTCCGCCGATGGCGCGCATGGCGTACATCGGGATGATTTCAGTAACGGTTTCCAGGAAATTGCCGTAGGTAAGGGTGCCGTCGGGATTGAACTGCTTCCACATAGAAGCCTGTACAAATCCTGCCACATACATCGGCAAGGTGTACATAATAATTCCCAGGGTTCCCACCCAGAAATGTACGTTCGCCAGTTTTATCGACCATAATTTCGTTTTAAATAAACGAGGGACCATCCAGTACAGCATTCCGAAGGTTAAAAAGCCATTCCAGGCTAAAGCACCAACGTGAACGTGCGCAATAACCCAGTCGCTAAAATGGGCAATGGCATTTACGTTTTTAAGCGAAAGCATAGGGCCTTCAAAAGTTGCCATTCCATAGCCGGTAATCGCCACCACCATAAATTTTAAAACAGGATCTGTTCTTACTTTGTCCCAGGCTCCACGAAGAGTAAGCAGCCCATTGATCATTCCACCCCAGGAAGGAGCCAGCAGCATTACCGAAAAAGCCACCCCCAGGTTTTGTGCCCAGGCCGGTAATGCGGAATATAAAAGGTGATGAGGTCCAGCCCAGATATAAATAAAAATAAGAGACCAGAAGTGTACTATGGAAAGTTTATAAGAATACACCGGACGATTGGCCGCTTTAGGAACAAAATAGTACATAAGGCCCAGGAAAGGGGTAGTTAAAAAGAACGCCACGGCGTTATGGCCGTACCACCATTGTACCAAAGCATCCTGCACCCCGGCATAAACCGAGTAACTTTTAAGCGCGCTCACCGGAATTTCGATGCTGTTTACAATATGCAGAACCGCTACGGTCACAAAAGTGGCGAGGTAAAACCAGATAGCCACGTACAAATGGCGTTGCCGACGTTTTAAAATGGTACCGATGAGGTTGGCACCAAAAGCTACCCAAATAATGGCAATGGCAATATCGAAAGGCCATTCCAGCTCCGCATATTCCTTAGAGGTGGTATAACCCAGCGGAAGCGTAATTGCGGCTCCCACAATAATAGCCTGCCAGCCCCAGAAGTTAAGATTGCTAAGAAAGTTGCTCCACATACGGGCTTTTAGAAGACGCTGCGAAGAGTAATACACTCCTGCAAAAATTGCGTTTCCAACAAAGGCAAAAATTACTGCGTTGGTGTGCAAAGGTCTTAACCGGCCAAAACTCAGCCAGGATATCCCGTCGGTTAAGTTGGGAAATAAAAAAAGGAAGGCCAGAAGCAAGCCTACGCTCATCCCGATAAGCCCCCAGAAAAGGGTGGCGATTACAAACTTTTTTACGACTTTATTGTCGTAATAGAACTGCTCTGTCTGCATAATCAATGAGATTTCTCTTTGTTAGTGGTTAAATTTTCTTTTTTGGCTGCAGGTTCATTCACCAGTTCATCTTCAAAAAGCATTCGTACCGATGGGGTGTAGGTATCGTCATATTGACCTCTACTCACCGAATACAGAAAAGCCGCAAAAAAAACCAGTGCTACAAACACGCTTATAGCCAGAAGGATGTAAATAATATTCATCTCTTTTAATTGAGGGGGTAAAAATATTGTTGAAGGCTTCAGTAAAAAATGACATTTATCAGCTTTTCCCCGATAGCTTTGTTTTCAGTCTTTGTTGAAGAATTCTAGTGGCGAGCGTGGTAAAAATCACCACGCTTATGCTGCTTAAAGGCATAAGCACAGCGGCTACAATTGGCGAAAGATTTCCTGTAACGGCAAAGCTCAATCCTACCAGGTTATACAACAGGGAGAGCAAAAAAGCCCATTTTATAATAGAGATTCCCTCTCGGGATATTTTTAAAAAGTGGGCCAGGTTTTGCAGCTGTGAAGCTTCCAGAATCGCATCGCAGGCGGGAGAAAAGATGTTGATATTTTCAGAAATGGCTATTCCCACATCGCTTTGTTTTAAAGCCCCCGCATCGTTTAGGCCATCGCCAATCATCATTACCTTTTTTCCTTCTTTCTGAAGCGCTTTAATAAACTGAAGTTTGTCCTCAGGTTTCTGATTAAAAATCATTTTATCCGTTTTCGGCAATAGATTCTGGAGTCTCGATTTTTCCCCTTCATTATCGCCCGAAAGAATAATTATCTCTTTATTTTTAAGAGCTTCTATCATCTCCGGAATCCCTTTTCTGTATTCATTCTGAAAAACGTACCGGCCTTTGTAAACGGCGTCGCTGCTAATATGAACCGCCGTCTGGTTCTGATTTTCGGCCACGGCTGAAGTTGCCGTTTTTTCTGAAGTCACATAGGAATACGAGCCAATTTTTATCTGCCGGTTATCTTTATTGGCAGAAATGCCTTTTCCGGTTTCTTCGCAGAAATCATCGGGCAGATAAATGTTATTTTTCTCCAGGATCTTGTACAACTGGCGACTTAGCGGATGATTGGAAGCACGAAGGCTGTTGGATAACAATTCTTTTTCTGAAGAAGAAAGAGGAGCACCTTCATAAAAGATCTTCTTTTTGTTTCCTGTAGTCAGCGTGCCGGTTTTGTCGAAAACCACGCTGGTTATTTTTGCCATTTCTTCAACAACGCCGGCGTCTTTCAGGTAAAATTTATTTCTTCCGTAGATTCTAAGAATGTTTCCCAGGGTGAATGGCGCGGCCAGGGCGATCGCGCAGGGACAGGCCACAATCAGAATTGCGGTAAACACATTAAATGCTTTGGAAGGGTCCCAAATCAGCCAGAAAAGAGTAGACAAAAAAGCGATTCCCAGCACGGCAACAGTAAAGTGTTTGCCGATACTGTTGGTAAGCGACCGGAACGAGTTAGTTTTTTCCCTGCTGAATATCTCATTGCTCCACAAGCGGGTGAGGTAACTTTGTTCTACCGGTTTTAGAACCTCGATTTCCAGAAGTCCGTTTTGTTGTTTTCCCCCGGCAAAAAGCCGATCCCCACTCTGTTTTGCAACGGCTTCTGCCTCGCCGGTAACAAAGCTGTAATCTATCAGTGCATTTCCTTTCAGCAAAATTGCATCTACCGGAATAATTTCGTTGTTGCGAATCAGGAGGCGGTCGCCGGTTTTAATCTCCTGGACCTCAACCTGCTTTTCCTCGGTTTTTCCTTCGGAATTTTTCTGTAATCTGGTCACCGCGATAGGAAAGTACGATTTATAGTCGCGTTCAAACGACAAATAGGCGTAGGTTTTTTGCTGAAAAAATCTGCCGAGCAACAGGAAAAATACCAGCCCGGTAAGGCTGTCGAAAAATCCTGCTCCCAGGTCAAAAATGATATCTATACTGCTTCTTATAAACAAGACACTGATTCCAAGGGCAATGGGAAAATCGATATTAAGAAATCCCGAACGCAAGCTTTTATATGCGGAAGTAAAATAATCGCCGGCCGAATAAAATACCACCGGAAGAGAGTAGGCAAACATCAGCCATCGAAATACATATTTAAAATGTTCCAGCCAGATCTCCTTCACCACCGCTTCGCCGGTAAGTGCATTAAAATATTCGGGGAAAGACAGGAACATGACATTGCCGAAGGCAAATCCCGCCAGCCCTAATTTATAGATCAACCGGCGGTTGGTATCTTTCTTTTTTTCTGAAGTTTTTTCAAGAGAAATATAAGGTTCATAGCCCAACCTGCTTAACAGGATCACCAATTCTTTAAGCTGTATTTCTTCCGAAGAAAAGGTGATGCGAACCGTTTTTTCGGGGAAATTAACCTGAGTTGATCGTATTCCCGGTTGTAGTTTTTGTAAATTTTCAAGAATCCAGATACAGGAACTGCAATGGATGGAGGGAATCAAAAAAGAAACGACCTGCGTTCCCTGGTCGTTAAATTCAAGAAGTTTTCCAGCTATTTCGGGGGTGGCGAGATAATCGTATTTTCCATCAATTTCCTGCGGAGAAATGCCGGGGTTGTTGGTAAGGTCGTAGTAATAATCAAGCTGATTTTCATGCAGAATATCGTAAACGGTTTTACAGCCGCTACAACAAAAGTTTTTATCTCCTGCCAGAATAGGGTCTTCACAGGGATCGCCGCAATGGAAACATGAATCCATCTATATAATTTAATATTTCTGCAAAGATGAAAGAGCTGCGAATTTTAAAATATGATAAATATCAGCCGTGTTGAATTTTTAAAAGAGAGCGGTTTAGAGAAAGAGCAACTAAAAATGCCTTTATTTGCACCCTTTTCTGGAATTTTCCGGCTAATCCTGAAATTCCTGTTCAAGACGGATGGCTGCCGGGAAAAGAATATTGTTTTCAAGATGTACGTGCCGGTGCAGATCTCTTTGAAACTCATCTAGTTTGGCGTAAAACGCTCTAAACGTGTTGCAGGAATTGGCAGGAGGAATAAATTCGTTGGTAATTTCTGAAATACGTTTCATGATTGTGCCTGCTTCGTCATGTTCGGCTACCATCATTTTTATAGGACTTTTTACGGTTCCATATTGTGGAGCCACAGCCAAACCGGCATTTTTCGCTTTAAGCATCTTTTTTATAAAGGGAAACAAAATGAGTTCTTCCTTCTTTAAATGCGCGCTGAGTTCCTTAGCAAGTTTTGTGAAGAGCCGGTTGACTTCCCATACTTCGTGATGTTTTTCGCCATGTACTTTGGTTACTTTAGCCGAATATCGAAGCAAAAGCGGAATACTCTCCTCTACATAGGCATGATGGGTTTGCACGATATAATCTGCCAGTTTATCCAGGCTCCAATCCTGGAATTTCTTTACCGGTTCAAGAGATTTTTCGAGACTTAGTAGCTCGGTTTCAAGATCTTTGAAATTTACACCTGCAGTTTCACAGGCAGTGGTGATCTTTACTGCGCCACCACAACAAAAATCTATTCCGTATTTCTCGAAAATGTGGGCAGTTGCAATGTTTTCTGTCACCACCTCTGCTACCTGCTTTTTTTCCAAAGTTTTCATACTGGTTTTTTTTGGAGTTATAACTGACCGCAAATTTCAGGAAAGCGCATAATCTTAATTATGATAATTATCATAATCTACTGGATTTGAAGCAATTCCTGAGCTTCTTCTGAAGGAAAGTTCATCTCTAACAATTCTTCAATTATGGCAGCACCTTTATCCTGATTATACCATTTCTGGAGTTCTTCCTTAAAAAAGGCATCTATTTTTCCATGTGCGTTTTTATAGTCTTTTGCCATTCTATCTGCCGTTGCAGAACGAGGCCCCCAGGTATTTATAACGTCAAAATTCGAGTTTAGAATTAAAAGTTTTGGTATAGATCGGGTGCCATTGGTTAAAAAGGCATCTATAAGTTCAGGGTTATCGTCTCTTAGTAATATACGCAGATCTATGGCGGGAGAATCGGCAATCAGGTTAAGCACCGGAAGGGTTTGCGCACCGTCACCACACCAGCTTTCTACCAGTACAAGCCAGATTTGCGGACTTTTTATGCTGTTGAAAGCCGCCTGTTGTTCGGGAGTTAACTTTAGAGTTTTATCCAGCCTTCTCATCCTGCTGGAATTGAGTTTGGTATAGTGAATTCGTTCTTCTGTTTGCTCGGTACCAGAGGTTTTTTCCTCTTTTTCCCAGGTCTCCATTAAAGACCGGAATTCGGGATAACTAAAAGATTTAGAA
>JBAVQO010000424.1:0-6207 GCA_049694135.1 Gillisia sp.
GGACAAGAACAAACCTCTTGGTAGTGAAACGGTTATCGTTGTAAAACCCTATACTCCTTCGGTGAGTGATGCTTTTAAAATAAAGGAAACGCCCGTGATTTCAGATTCCGTTAGTTTGAAAAAGAAGCCCGTTAAATACAGCACTATTACCGTGCCGGTCGCTTCCACCTTTACCCCTGCAAAAGGACAGGCTACAGAAGTAGAGAAAGAAAAAAGGGTGAAGTTGTACAACAATTACGTGACCCTTGGGTTTGGAACCTACTCGCATGCTTTAGCCGAATTTTACAGCAACCTGGAGATAAGCCGAAGCGATAACTTCGGAATTTATCTCGCTCATAATTCTTCACAGGGCGGAATAGATAATGTACTTCTGGATGATAAATATTATAATACCGCGCTGGACCTGAGCTATAATTCCAGAAACCGGCACAGCAGCTGGAAAACAGAGCTGGATCTGCAGCACCAGCTTTATAACTGGTATGGTTTATCCCCAATTTTTATCGCTCCCACTACAAACTATTCGGCGATAGATCCTACTCATAATTTTTATGGCGCCAGCCTGGGGGGAGAGCTTCAGCTATATGATTCCTTTCTGAAGAAAGCGACCGCGAAATATCGTTATTTTGGAGATTCGTACAAATCTGCAGAACATAATTTTAAAGCAGATGCCGATTTTGAAGTCAATATTGCCGATGAGTTGATAGACACCAAAATTTCTGCCAACGTGTTGAGCGGAAAATTTGAACGCGGTTTTAATTCTCCAAATCAGATTAAATATACGCAGATGATTTTTTCTGCTACCCCGAGTTTACTGATTTTACGGGACGATCTTACTCTGAATCTTGGGGTGAATTTCAGTTATGGCCTGGATACGCAAAACAGCGACAACAACTTTTATATTTATCCTGAAGTTACGGCCAGTTATCGTGTAGCAGACGAGTATTTTATTGCCTACGCCGGGCTGGAAGGGGGATTACAGCAAAACACTTATTACGATTTTGCCCAGGAAAATCCCTATGTTTCGCCAACTCTCAATATAAAACCCACCGACCGGCCTTATGATGCCTATGTAGGCGCTAAAGGAAAACTCTCTAATAGTATCGGTTATAATCTTCGGGGAGGCTATATTTCTGAATTCGGAAAACCTTTATATGTAAATAATCTTAGTTCTGAGATCAACACGAACGATTATACCTACGGAAACTCCTTCGGAATTGTTTACGATGATGTGAAAACCCTTTCGTTTAAAGGCGAATTGAATATCGATGTAAACCGGGATTTCAGAATGGGAATCAGTGGAACATTTTATAGCTACACTACCAGCGATCAGCCTGAAGCGTGGAATTTGCCAGATTACAGGGCTTCTGTAAATGCCGATTACCAGATCACCAAAAAATGGTATGCGGGAGCGAATTTATTTTTTGTTGGAAAGCGTAAAGACCGTGAGCAATATTTTACCGGATTTGATGCTATCGATACCCGTACCGTTACCCTTGACGGATACACAGATCTAAATGCAAACCTGGGATACCGTTTTAACGACCAGCTTTCTATTTTTGTAAAAGGAAACAATTTGCTGGGCAATAATTATCAAAAATGGTCTAATTTTCCTGTAGAAGGAATCCAGGTCCTGGCAGGTGCTACTTATAAATTTGATTATTAAGATTGAGAAGTTAGTATTGAGTATTGAGTATTGAGTATTGAGTAGTGAGAATTTTTTGCTGTTAGACGCTCAGCTTTTCAACTTATAACTTATAACTCATAACTCATAACTCATATCTTACAGCTTTCAGCTTTTAATTCCTCACCTCTTTTAAAAGCTGATGAAGTTTTTGCTGATCGTAAACCAGCGTGTCTTTTATTACTGTAGTTAAAGTGCTTATGTTGGAGATATCTTCAAGAGGATTCTTCTGTAAAAGAATGATATCTGCCACTTTGCCTTTTTCGATGCTGCCGTAAGATTTTTCAATTCCGAAGAATTTTGGGCCATTGATGGTTGCTGTTTCTAATGCCTGTTGCGGCGTTAGCCCTGCGTTTACAAAGCTATGCAATTCATCTATAAGAGATTCACCCGGATATACAAAAGAATTGTAGGCGCCGGCATCAGATCCCGCTAAAAGATTCATTCCCGCCTTGTACATAGGAACCATCATTTTTGCCGAGAGTTCTTCGATTCCCCCATACATATTGCTTCTTCCTGCTGCTTTTGCCCTTTTTGCACCTTCAATCCGGCCGTTATAGGTTTTTTGAATGCCTTTTCCGATATAGGGGAGCAGGCTGTCTTTGGTATGATCTTTATCCAGAATTTCAGCAAGAGTGGTGCCTATATGAAGTGTCGGAGTTAGAGAAACATGATTTTGCTTCATCTTTTTGAATACTTTTTCCGCGAGTTCCGGACTGTAAGAATTTACCAATTCATTCACCATTCCGTATCCCAGATTCAGCTTGGTGAGACTATCTGCTTCGGGAGAACAGGATTTAATAATGTAATACATATGTTCCGATCCATCGAGACCATCGTCGACTGCCTCCATTAAATTTGCCGCCATGGGCATATGCCCCGTGGTTAGCATGCCACGATCTTCAGCAGCTTTTATAATTTTATAGAACATCGTTGGGGTCAGACTTCCGTCATAGATCTTTACAAAATCTACATCAAGAGATTGTAATGAATCCAGGGCTTTTTGTACATCTGCTTCAGAAACCACAGATAAAGAACCCGGCCAGGCCGGTTTGGATCCGTCTAGTTTAGGGCCTGAAGAAAAAATACTGGGGCCATCCAGCTCTCCTTTGGCAATCTGCGATTTCCATCGTAAAACACTCTTGCTTATGTCGCCTCCGCAGTCCCGAATGGTGGTGACCCCGTAGGAGAGATAAAGCGGTAATAGATTTTTATTTTCCTGAATAAGCGTATCGCCTCCGCGAAAATGCACGTGCATATCCCACAGCCCGGGCATCGCAAAGTTATTGTGAGCATCAATAATTTTTGAAGATTTATAGTTGCCGATATTTTCCATTTTATCCACGGCTTTTATAGTATCTCCAGAAATAGCTATCAATCGGTTTTCTGAAGTTTTTCCACTGGCAATGTCTATAATGCGGGTGTTGGTAATAATAAGATCGTAGCTCCCAATTTTTTTCGACTGACAGGAAAAAAGAAGAAGGGAAAGGAAAGTAAAAAGGATATTTCTAAAAAACATCAGGGATTTTTTTGGCGTTAGATATCAAAATTACACAAAGATCTTTTAAAACATTTATTTTTATATTTAGAATGTTTTAGATTTCAGGAGATTAAGCCGGGCTCTTTTGTTGCTTATCCTTAACAAAAAGACAACATTCAAAACCTTAATTTAAACTTACTTATGCTGTATTATTGCAAAATAAAAATTAGTAATTGCTATTATAACTTTAAATAACCTCAATATTTAAATGGCAAAATATAAACGTAGTGACAGGTCCAGACCTTACCTGAACATCCTGGACTTTATGGTTCAGGAAAAGACCTTTCTCGCAATTGTACTGGTAGGACTTCTTTTAGCCGCTATTTTTACCGGGAACAGCCAGGTGGCTATGTGGCTCGGATTTTTATTCGCAGCGTATGCAACTGTGGCAAACGACAGTATACAATCCCTGGGAACTTTTATAGAAAGTAACAGGCATCGTAGCTGGTGGGTGTTATGGTTATATATCGGAGGAATTTTTCTGGCAACCGTTATTTTTAGCTATGTGTATTTTCATGGCGACGTAACTTACCAGAGGCTTCTAAACCCGGACGGTACTACCAATTATCCGCATCCGGTTCATTTCAGCTTTTTTCAGATTATCGCGCCCCTGGTACTTCTTATTCTTACCCGTTTAAGAATGCCGGTTTCAACAACTTTTCTTATTCTAAGTGTTTTTAGTGCAGATACTTCCGGAATAACTTCGGTGGTTAGTAAGAGTATTTCGGGCTATGTGCTGGCTTTCATATTATCTTTTGCGGTATGGTATTTTTCATATAATATCATTAAAAAATATTTTAAAAGTCGAAAATTACATAACGCCTGGAGTGTGGTGCAATGGATAGTGAGCGGTGCGTTATGGGCGGTTTGGGTGATGCAGGACGGAGCCAACATGTCTGTTTTTCTTCCGCGCCGCCAAAGTGTACCGCAGTTTATAGCATTTTCCACCATTGTATTTCTTGGTCTGGGCTTATTGTTTTATTTGCGAGGCGATAAAATACAACGGGTAATTAGTGAAAAAGTAAGGATTTCAGATATCCGCGCCGCTACGCTGGTTGATTTGACCTATGTGATTCTGCTGATTTATAAACTCTTTATAAGCACGGTTCCAATGAGTACAACCTGGGTTTTTCTGGGGATCATTGGAGGTAGAGAAATCGCGATAAGTTTGGCCAGAACCAAAAAAGGAAAAAAACACCGTAAAAAAGCGGGAAAAATGATTTTCCGTGATTTTGCCTATGCGGCTATCGGTTTAATTATTTCGGTAGCACTTGCCGCTGCAGCCAACAGCAGTATCAGGAATGCACTCCTGGATTCTGTGGGACTCAGATAAATTTATTTCTTCAAAATGTATAATGCATCTCATATTCTGGGATGCATTTTTTACTTTTAAGCAAATTTTATAAAAATGATAAAAAATTTACTTCTTTTTGGCGCTGTTCTTTCCTCTTTGATATCCTGTAAGAATTCTTCAAAACAGGAAGCAGACCTCCTGGTTTATAACGCCAACGTATACACCGAAAACGATTCCATGCCGAAGGTAAAGGCATTTGTGGTAAAAGATGGAAAATTCCAGGCTACCGGTGACAGTACTGAACTCAGTAAGAAATATTCTTTTAAAAAAGTTCTTAATGCTGAAGGAAAAACCATTGTTCCGGGTCTTTTTGATGATCATACCCACTTTTTTAGATTCGGGCTACAACAACAAAAAGTGGATTTGCGCGGAACAACTTCTTTTGCTGAAGTGGTTTCAAGAATTGTAGATTTTCAGAATAAGAAACGTACTGATTTTATTACCGGAAGAGGCTGGGACCAGAACGATTGGGCAAACAAAGAATTCCCCACCAAAGATACCCTCGACAAATTGTTTCCGGACACTCCGGTTGCCATCGGAAGGATCGATGGACATGCTTTACTGGCGAATCAGGCTGCTTTAGATAAAGCCGGAATAACCGCCGATACAAAGATTGAAGGAGGAGAAATTCAGAAAAAGAACGGGAAACTCACAGGAATTCTTATCGATAATCCAAAAGATGTTGTGGGAAATGCAGAGCCGGCTCCCACACTTCAGGAGCAGGCAAATGCCCTTTTAGATGCTCAAAAAGTGTGTTTCAGCTATGGATTAACTACTGTGGACGATGCAGGATTGGAGCCGGAAACCATTCATCTTATGGACAGTCTTCAAAAAGAAGGAGATTTAAAAATACGGATTTACGCCATGGTGATTACCAGCGATAAGAACCTAAAAGAATACCTTTCAAAGGGTCCTTATAAAACCGACAGATTAGATGTGCGTTCCTTTAAATTCTATGCCGACGGCGCGCTTGGTTCAAGAGGAGCCGCGTTAAAAGAGCCTTATTCGGACCGTCCGGGTCATTATGGAGCGTTGCTTTCTCCTGTAAAATATTTTGAAGAAGTGGCAAAACGGGTGGCAAATTCAGATTTTCAGCTCAATACTCATGCCATAGGAGATTCTGCCAACGCCGTGGTGGTAAAAACGTACGATAGAGTATTGAAAAATAAGGAAAACCGGCGCTGGAGAGTAGAGCATGCCCAAATAATAGACCCTCAGGATTTTAGATATTTTAGCAAAAATATCATTCCGTCTGTTCAGCCTACTCATGCTACCAGCGACATGGATTGGGCAGAGACCAGGTTGGGGAAAGAACGCATGAAAGGAGCTTATGCCTATAAAACCTTACTGGAGCAGGCGGGAGTCATAGCTTTGGGAACAGATTTCCCGGTGGAGCACGTAAGTCCGTTTTATACCTTTTATGCCGCGGTAGCCCGAAAGAACCTGAACCACACTCCCAGCGGAGGATTTATGCCTGAACAAAAATTATCCAGGGAAGAAACTCTAAAAGGAATGACCATCTGGGCGGCCTACAGCAATTTTGAAGAAGATGAAAAAGGAAGTATTGAAGCAGGAAAATTCGCAGATTTTGTAATTCTCGATAAAGATATCATGACCTGTCCGGAAGATGAA
>JBAVQO010000425.1:0-2311 GCA_049694135.1 Gillisia sp.
AGGATATGTCTGACCTTCCCGAAAATAAAAAGGCAAAAAAAAAGGGACATAAAGGCAAGAAAACAAAAGCCGGATATAAAGAAGAAATGAATCCTCTTTACTCTGAAACCCATGTGGACCTTTTACCAAAAAGTTCAACAGAGCCGGCACCCGAAGCAGGATTCATACATCCCGGTATATTAGTAAATGAAGAACAATTAGAAGAAATTAAGAAAAGAGTATCCAAAGGTATTGAACCCCAGAAAACAGCTTTTGAAAAACTAAAAGAAAGTCCACTAGCTGCCCTGGATTACAAGGCTGCTCCTCAAGATACAGTTTCATGTGGTCCTTATTCCGATCCTAATTTGGGTTGTCAGGAAGAAAAGAGGGACTGTGCCGCAGCTTATACCCAGGCTTTATTATGGTATATCACCGGCAATAAGAAATATGCAGAAAATGCTATTGATATCATGAACGCATGGTCATCTACTCTTCGAGGAGGACACAATTATGCTAACGGTCCTGTTCAGGCTGCCTGGTGTGGATCCGTCTGGCCGCGAGCGGCAGAAATAATTAGATATACTTATTCCGGTTGGTCCGATCATGAAATTGCGCAATTTCAAAACATGCTTCGAACTCAGTACCTCCCATTTATTATACACGGAGATTGTGAGAATGGGAATAAGGAACTGGCAATGAGTGATGCCTTAGTAAATATTGGCGTTTTTCTGGATGATAAAGATGTTTTTGATCTTGGTTTGAAATTCTGGAGAGCCCGGACTCCCGCCTACATATATTTAAAGTCTGATGGTCCAAAACCCATCCAGCCTCCGGGTTGTCCCCCGGCATATTGGAGCAATAAAGGTCTTATGCCAGAGTTGGTTGATGGCTTACTACAGGAAACAGCACGAGACGCCCATCACATAGGAATGGCATTCGCCGCTATGACTAATGCTGCCGAAACAGCCCGCCAACAAGGCGTGAACCTATACGGGGAGGAAGCCAAAAGAATGATGGCTGCCATGGAATTTGAAGCTCAATACCTGCCCCCAAACAATAAGCCAGCACCAGAGAACCTGAAGTTTTCCTTGTTAAACACCTGGGAAATAGCATTCAATCATTTTCATAATCGTGAAGGGTACGAATTACCATACATGTCTAAGGTTATTCCTCTTAACCGTCCTACAGGAGTAGACCATCATATGGTTTGGGAAACCCTTACTCATGGTAATATGGGTAAAGTCGGCTTGCCGCCCATTACAGAAAAATAACAATCGAAGTAAAGATTTTTTATTTAAGTGATTATCAAAACGCCATGAAAATATTCATTTATAGCATTTGTTTCTTATGTCTTAGTACTTCAGTATCAAAGGCGCAGAAAGCATATCCAAGAATTGGGGAATCTTATATTAAAATTTCGTTGCAGTCTTATTCTTTTAGTAAACTTCTTAATGACAAACGAAAAGGACGCGGTCCCGGAATGTCCTTGGATGATTTACTTGAATTTGCGGCAAAACAAGGTTTCGATGCGGTAGATTTAACCGGCTATTTTTTCCCGGAATATCCTAATGTACCTGAGGATGATTATATCTATCATATAAAAAGAAAAGCGTACCTGTTGGGGTTGGATATTTCGGGTACTGGAGTAAGTACCGATTTCGCCAACCCTGATCAACAAAAAAGGGATAAAGATGTTCAACTCGTAAAAGACTGGATTGATGTGGCTTCCAAATTAGGTGCTCCTGTTGTTAGAATCTTTGCCGGAAAAATTCCAGAAGATTCGCATAAGAGTTGGGAGGAAATAGCTGAAAATGTTTCAGAAAGTATAAAAGAGTGTGTGGCCTACGGTAAAACAAAAGGAGTTATGGTAGGGGTGCAAAATCATGGAGAGTTTCTTAAGACGGGCGAGCAAACTGTGAAATTGGTGGAACTCGTAAATTCCGAATGGTTTGGAGTAATTGTCGATACAGGATATTTCCTTACGAGCAATCCCTATGATGATATGAAAGAAGTAATGCCGTATGCAATCAATTTTCTATTGAAAGAAAGCCCTTCTCCAAAGGATCATTCTATTGAGATGAATCTTTCAAAGGTAATGAGCATTTTGAAGGAAAGTAACTTTCGGGGATATGTTCCTCTTGAAACCCTTTCCGATAAACATTCTCGGAATCAAAAGAAAATATCGAAAAAGTACGATCCCTATCAAGAGGTTCCCGTTTTTCTTGAAAATGTATGGAAAGCAGCTGCCCAAAAAGGAATTCTAAACCATATAGAAAAATAAATGCTCATGTTTTACGACTGGAAAAATATTGTTTTGAGTTTTATATTGTTT
>JBAVQO010000426.1:0-1793 GCA_049694135.1 Gillisia sp.
GTGCTAAAAGCACGGCTTTTTAATCGGCAAACCCGAAAGAAAGCCGAAAAATCCATTGCCGGGCATTATGACATTGGCAACAATCTTTACCAAAAAATGCTGGATCCTTTAATGATTTATTCCTGCGGATACTGGCAGGAAGCCGAGAATTTACAGGAAGCACAGGAAAATAAACTCGAACTTATTTGTAGAAAACTGAAACTCGCGCCCGGCCATAGAGTGCTCGACATTGGTTGCGGCTGGGGTGGATTTGCCTATTACGCCGCAAAAAACTACGATGTTGAGGTAGTTGGAATAACTATTTCACAAGAACAATTCAAGCTGGCAAAAGAACGGTGTAAAGATTTGCCCGTCGAAATTCGTTTGCAGGATTATCGCGATCTTCATGAGAAATTCGACCGCATAGTCTCTGTTGGAATGTTAGAACACGTAGGGTATAAAAATTATAAGCCCTACATGGAAATTGTAAAAACCAACCTCAAAAAAAATGGGATCTGTTTATTGCATTTTATTGGTGGGAATACATCGAAATATATCACCGATCCCTGGATTAACAAATATATTTTTCCGGAAGGATTAATTCCTTCAATAACACAAATTGGAGAGGCGCTCGAAAACAAACTGATTTTACAGGACTGGCATAACTTCGGACTTTATTACGACAAAACCTTGATGTGCTGGTACGACAATTTTAAAAATGCCTGGCCCTCTCTGAAAGAATCGTATAACGAAATGTTTTTTAAAATGTGGCGGTTTTATCTTTGTTCCTCGGCCGCATCTTTCCGTGCACGCGAACTTCAGCTTTGGCAGTTGGTGCTCACCGGGAAAGATTTTTCCTATGGCTACCAATCGGTAAGGCCGGAACATTTACGTTCTGCAGAATTAATCGGAAATCAATGCAACGGGAATCTCTGCTGAAAAATCTTTTCTATCCAAATAATTTGTCTATTTTTGCCGGCTTAAAAAAAAGCAACCTCCTGATTTATACCTGGTTATTATTAATCGGTAAAAGATCTGAAAATCCCAGCTGATGAAGCAATTTCTTAACCTTTTCGACTTTAAGCAAAAAGTAAATTATAAAACCGAAATCCTGGCAGGGTTAACTGTTGCTCTGGCCTTGATTCCGGAAGCGGTAGCTTTTGCGTTTATCGCCGGGTTATCTCCGCTTACCGGGCTGTACGCTGCTTTCGTCATGGGATTAATCACCTCGATTCTGGGAGGAAGACCCGGAATGATTTCCGGGGCAACCGGTGCCGTGGCCGTGGTAATCGTGAGCCTTTCCCTATCTCATGGGCCACAATATGTTTTTGCTACCGTTGTTCTGGCCGGGATTATTCAAATTCTGGCAGGAGTCTTTCGCCTGGGAAAATTGATTCGGCTGGTCCCTCATTCAGTGATCTTTGGTTTCGTAAATGGTCTGGCAATCATCATTTTTATGTCTCAGCTTGTTCAATTTAAAACACTGAATTCTGAAGGAGAACTAATTTGGATGACCGGAACTCCGCTTTACACTTTATTGGGATTGGTGCTTACCACTATGCTCATCATCTGGGGATTGCCCAAGCTCACCAAAGTGTTTCCGGCTTCTCTCGCAGCTATTTTAACCATCTTCGGAATAGTGGTTTTCTTCGGAATAGATACCAAAACTGTAGGTGATATCGCTTCAATTAAAGGTGGTTTTCCACCTTTTCATATTCCTGAAGTGCCCTTCAGTTTAGCCACTTTAAAGATCATTTTCCCGTACGCAACCATCATGGCCGGAGTGGGACTTATTGAAAGTCTGCTCACGCTGA
>JBAVQO010000427.1:0-3659 GCA_049694135.1 Gillisia sp.
CAGAGTTCAGCCACAAGTCAGTCCTTTGGTTCCAGCGCAGTTAGCGGACTCAACTTCTGGAATTTGCTAAAGACCCACCAATATGGAGCCAGTAAATCAGTAAACAATTCTGCTTCCACGGGAAGATCCGTTTCCTATCAGGAAGAAAAGCTGGTTACTATTCCCGCCAAAACCGCAAAGATCATCAGCGAGTATGATATCAATGAAACTCTTATCAGGAATTGCGACCTCTATCTTTATCCTAACAGAAGGCAGGTTGGCAGCTTTTCCTATTCCGAAGAAAACAGCCCTATGAACTTCAGCAACAGGCTTTCTTATACTGTGGGAGATTCAGCAGAAATTACAGAAGTAGAAAACAGTTTTTATGTTTCAGAGATCACCAATTATCCTGAAAAGGAGATCATAGAAACCGAATACCAGGAGTTTTGTGGTGAAAGAGAAAATGCTCCCACCACCTACTTTACCAGGTCAGCTCCCGATAAATTCTACATCCGATACGAAAAGGGTAATAGGTCGGGTAAACATTAGGGAGTTTATCATTCAAAAACGAAGATCCTGAGGTGCTTAAGAAAAGTACTCTCAGGATCTTTTTTAGGATCAACATTTCAGCGACAGATTTTGGCGTGGTCGGTCATTAAACTTGTAGTATCAAACAAGGAGATCAACTATGAACGAAATTTGTTTAGACCGGGAGTTTGATAATTTTTATTGCCCGCTAACCGGAAAGGCGGTCCTGCTATCTGAAGGCTATAAAATCACTCCTGCCCTTCTGTTTATCTACATAGACGAAGTACAGGATTTTGAATATTATAATCAGAAGTTGCGAAAAAAATTTCCGGAGCATTTCGACAGGAAAGGGGAAATTCTGGATGCCCCAAAGCTTTTGCAGACAATACATCAGGACCCTGAATGGAACCAGGATAAACTACTTATCACCTATGGCCAAACAGGAGCGGCCAGTATGTGTTTTGATATGGGATATGAAGAGGGATAATTAATAACAATGAAATTCAAGATCGATGACATCTGTTTTCTGAAAAAGCTAAGTGTGCAGTTCTGCTGCACATCAGGCTAGTAAATTTGTTTCTTTTAGAAGCTTAAAAGAGATACTACAAAATTTGTTCAATATGGAATACTGGATTGATCATTCTGATTCACTTGTCCACCAGATCTTTATGCTGGTAATGGGAAGTCTCTATGTTTGCGCCTATATCCTGCAGGTTTCCTATAAAACAATAAATATTTTCGCCTACTTTGTCTTCTTTCCCCTATCCTTCACTTTATTACTAAAGAACAGGCTCAAGTTCGTGTTCCTGCCCTTTTCTTTTCTCATCCTCCTGTTTCCGGCCTTCGAAGAATTTTCAGCAATTTTCTTTGACCAGTGCGTTGCTTTTCTTCAGCAGTCTGCCGCTATTTGGGAACGGATTACATCAGAATGTCCGTTTATCTCTGCGTGATTGTTCCTGCCCTTCTGTTATTGTTGCTGATCTTTTTAAAATTGGGTAAAAAGAGGGGACTTCAAATAATGGCAACAGGAATGCTAACAATGGGAATATATATGATCCTGATCTTCCCGAATATGAAATATATACTGCTTCTGGCGCGGCAATTCCTGAGTTAGATCTTATTTGACTTAAAGCCTTAAAAAATAATTCCTCCAGGGTTAGAAATTAAAATAGCAATGACGACAAATAAAACTTCCTCCACTCCCCTCCTGAATCGAGAAGATACTCTTAAATTCAGAAAACAGGTTGATCTGGCCTGCCGCCTTCTGGATACCAGTTTTCTGGAGGAAACAATCTACAAGTTTGGTCTGGAAAATTCTGAAGATAGCAGGGATTTCCTGGATGCCTCCTCTGAACAACTTGAGTTTTGGAAAAATTCCAAAAAGATTGTGAAGATAATGGACGTGAAAGAATTCCGTTCCCGGTGTATCGCCTGTGCGTTTGGAAAAACAGTCCAGGCTTATGAGGTGAGCTATGCTGAAGAAGGCCCTGCAGATGGTGTTCAGATCGTGTACAGCAGAAATTTCGCCATTTATATTGAACTGGTCGATGAAAAATTGACCGGCTTCAGTTGGTGTAATGCCTTTCTGAATAAAAAAGAAACTGAAACATTTGAGACCTAAGGTAATCTTTTCTCATTTAAACGCGCCTTTGTTCCCGATACGTTTTTACCGCTGCGCTAAAAACACACTCGAACCGACGGCTGGAATACACAACGGAGAAGGATTATTTAGAGATTCCTCAGGTTTTGCTAAATTATGGTCAAAAAAAGATCCCGTCGCAAATGAAGGAGATCTTATTCGATTTCCAGATAAAATATTCAATTGGATCTCAGGTCCCCAAAGAGTGGTTTTAGCACTCTTCTTTTTTAATCTATTTAAAATATTTATCATGACCCTCTATTCTTATAAAGTCACTTTTACCTCCGGGGAGATCGTCATGCTGTGAGCAGCCTTAAAAAACATGATACAGCACTGACAGGAGGAGCTGGACAAGGGAAAAACTGCCCCCTTATTATGCGCACAGGCAAAATGTACAAAAAGTCTTGGATAAATTAAATGAGGATGTGCAGCAAATAAGTGGGAACAGTTTTGATCCTTTTCATGATCTCGGGGAGGAAGAATAACTTCCCTTCAATTTAGGTTGTCGGCATATTTGCCCTTCTTACGCATCACCAATTGACGCCCTTCTCTATTATTTTAGTATTACAAAAGGAAGAAATGAGAAAATTAGAGATCACTTTAACCGAAGAACAGTACCAGCATATACAGGAGGAGATTAAGTACGCTGGAAGGCTCAACCTTACTGAAGAGACCTTTGGCGGCTATGAGCTCTGCCTGCAGGTGGGAATTCCCAATATTTTTCCCGCCCAACTTGAAATAAAAATGGCTAACAATATAGACCTGGGAGAGGTGGAGTATGAATTTACTGAATTATGAAGCCAGAAGTACAAACAAATGGTTGGCCACTAGCTTTTTTACATCCGGCACTTAAAATTATTTTATTTTAAACCTCTAAAACAACATCTATGGACTTTGAACAAACAAAAGCTGAAATCGAGAAATACTCTGAAAAGATCAGGAAAACGGAAGAAAAAGATTACGATGACATTAAGGATGTGGAGTTGTACGAGACGTTTATAAGAGATTTGATCTTTGAATATTGTATGAGTCAGCAGTACGAGATTGACAGTTTTCCCTTTGTGCATTTAAAAAAAGTGGAAAATCACGAGCCGGGCTATGATGAAGATTATCTTACCTGGGAACGCAAAGAATATTACATTGACCAACTCGCCCTTCAAAAGGAGGATGTATTTGAGCTGCGTTTAATTCATAGTCAACATTATTTCGGAGGCCTGGATCGGGAGGGGGTTAGAGATTTGATAAAAAGTAGCCTAGCAATGGCTGAATCTGATAACCTCAGTTTTGATCTAACGCCCGAGGAGATTGAAGAAGCCACCAGGGAGGTAAAACCATATCGTCCAAAATTACCATAGCACTCGGTAATTCTTTCCTTCCTAATTCTTAAATCATCAATCCTTATGTATAGAGACAAATTAATTCTCACCTACCGCGCCTTATTGGAAACCCATGAAGAACTTATGGAAAGGATCATCAATGTGGGGATGCTGGGAGAGTTTGCAGAAGTCAATAA
>JBAVQO010000428.1:0-2236 GCA_049694135.1 Gillisia sp.
TTTTAAATTCTGATGTTTTTTCGGAGGAGGAAAGCAATTTCAATTTTTGTGATCTCCTTGCCGGAAGTGAGGGAACATTGGCTTTTACAACAGAAATTACTTTGCAGCTGGATGAACTTCAGCCTCCTTTTGCCGCCCTTGTTGCCGCCCATTTTAGAAGTATTGAAGATTGTATGCTGGCGGTGGTGCCTGCTATGGAAAGCGACCTCTATACTTGCGAAATGATGGATAAAATCATTTTAGACTGTACCAAACAGAATCTTAAGTACAGGGAAAATCGATTTTTTATTGAAGAAGATCCTGCTGCCATTTTAATGCTGGAGGTAAGAGCAAATTCTCAGGAAGATCTTCAGCAACAAATTCAGAAACTAACCACGAAAATGGAAAAATCCGGACTTCCCTACGCGATGCCGGTGTTGACAGATGAAAAAATTGATTTAGCGCTGGAACTGCGGAAAGCCGGTTTGGGTTTGCTGGGTAACCTGATAGGCGATAAAAAAGCGGTAGCCTGTATTGAAGATACAGCCGTTGCACTGCCCAATCTCGCCAATTATATTCTGGAATTTTCCCAGATCATGAAAAGCTACAATCAGCAGGCGGTTTATTATGCTCACGCCGGGGCGGGTGAACTTCATTTACGGCCCATTCTGAATCTCAAAAAAGAAGAAGATGTAAAACTTTTTCGAAAAATTACCGAAGATGTTGCGGTCCTGGTAAAGAAGTACAAAGGTTCCATGAGTGGCGAACATGGCGACGGCAGATTAAGGGCAGAATTTATTGAATATATGGTGGGTTCAAAAAACTATAAGATATTTAAGGACATAAAAGAACTTTTTGATCCCGAAAATATATTTAATCCAGGTAAAATTGTAAACACCGCGGCTATGGATACTTCCTTGCGGTATGTGCCGGAAAGAAAAGAGCCGGAAATCGAAACCCTAATGGATTTTTCTGATTCTTTGGGAGTCCTGCGACTTGCCGAAAAGTGCAATGGGAGTGGGGATTGCCGTAAATCTGTGGAAGCAGGAGGTACTATGTGTCCAAGTTATCGTGCCACAAAGAACGAGAAGGACACTACCCGGGCCAGGGCCAATGCTTTAAGAGAATTTCTTACGAATTCAGAAAAACCCAATAAATTTAATCATAAGGAATTAAAAGAAGTTCTCGACCTGTGCATTAGCTGTAAAGGATGCAAAAATGAATGTCCCAGCAATGTGGATATGGCAGCGTTAAAAGCCGAATTTCAACATCAATATAACAAAGCGAACGGCAAGAGCCTGAGAAGCAAAGTCTTTGCTCACAACAGCCGCATGAATACTGTGGCTTCAAAGCTGCCGGGGCTGTCGAATTTTGTTTTCACAAACAAACTTACTTCAGGAATAGCTAAAAAAACCATGGGAATTTCGGAAAAGCGAAGTCTTCCGAAGATTTCTAAAAAAAGTCTTCGTTCTTATTTTAAGGAACATCAAAACCGGCTTCAGAGAGAAAAACCTTTAAAAACTGTATATCTTTTTGTTGATGAATTTACCAATTTTCTGGATGCTGAAATTGGCATAGATGCGCTCGAATTACTCGCAAAGCTGAATTACAACGTAAAAATTGTTGAACATCCCGAAAGCGGCAGAAGCTATATTTCTAAAGGCTTTTTAGATGATGCGAAGAAACTGGCAAACCAGAACATCCGGATTTTTAAGGATCTTATTTCTGAAGAAACCCCTTTAATCGGGATTGAACCTTCCGCGATTTTAAGCTTTAGAGATGAATATTTTCGGCTCGCCGACGATCCGGCTATAGCCAAAGAAATTGCGAAAAACACTTTTTTGATCGAAGAATTTCTAAAAAAGGAAATGGCGCTGGGAAACATTAAAACAGAAAGTTTTACTTCAGATGCAAAGACTATAAAAATTCATGCACATTGCCATCAAAAAGCCCTCTCAAATTCTGCTGTTACTTTTGATATTCTCAATTTTCCGAAGAATTTTAAGGTAAGTATCATTGCTTCAGGTTGTTGTGGAATGGCAGGTTCTTTTGGATACGAAAAAGAACATTACGAAGTAAGTATGAAAATCGGGGAGCAAAGCCTTTTTCCTGCGGTACGAAAATCCGGGCCGGAAATCCTCATCTCTGCCAACGGAACCAGTTGCAGGCATCAGATTTACGATGGAACATCGCGAAAAGCGCAGCATCCGGTAAGTATTCTGAAGGAAGCCCTGATACATTTTGAGTAGACATATAA
>JBAVQO010000429.1:0-3065 GCA_049694135.1 Gillisia sp.
GTCTAAAGCAACTCTTTCAAAAGCTACCACAGTAAGATCGCTGTCTACGCTTTTTACATAGGCAGAAACACTCATTTTGTTGTCTTTAATATAATCCTGGTTTACCAGGGTATTATCTTTAAAGAAACGTTTGATTTTACCTTTTGCGATGTTATCTAACATTTCCTCAGGTTTTCCTTCCTGGCGTAACTGGTCTTTAGCGATTTCAATTTCTTTATCGATAGTAGTTTGATCTACACCTTCTTCGTTTAAAGCAACAGGATTCATAGCAGCAGCCTGCATAGAAACATTTTTAGCAGCTTCTTCGGCGCCATCAACATTTTTAGAAAGACCTGTTAAAACCGCGATTTTGTTACCTGCGTGGATGTAAGAACCAACGAAAGGAGCTTCCAAAGTACGGAAATCACCTATTTCAATTTTCTCTCCAATTACTCCGGTTTGCTCGGTTAATTTGTCCTGAACAGAAATTCCTTTGTAATCTGCAGCTAATAATTCTTCTTTTGAAGAGAATTTTAAAGCCATTTCAGCAAGGTCTGAAGCTAAATCTACGAAGGAATCGTTTTTAGCAACAAAGTCGGTCTCGCAGTTAAGCGAAACAATCACCCCACGAGTGGCATCATCGTTAACTTTCGCAATAACTGCCCCTTCAGAAGATTCTCTGTCGGCACGTTTTGCAGCTACTTTTTGTCCTTTTTTACGAAGGATTTCTACAGCCTGATCAAAATCGCCATCGGCTTCTACCAATGCGTTTTTACAATCCATCATACCGGCTCCGGTAGATTTTCTTAATTTATTTACTTCTGCGGCGGTTATCTTTGCCATAACGCTATTGTTTTTTTGTTTTTAATGAATAAGTCGCTTAGTTTATTCAAAAGGAAAAAATCAAGCGACTCATGATACTTATTAAAAAATGATATTATTCTTCTTCGTCGTTTGAAGTAGCTTTTTCCAGAGTTTCGTGTTTAGACTCCAGTTTTACATCTTTTTTAGCTTCCTTCATCGCCTTTTTGTCTTCAGCATCTTTGGAAGGAACTTCAGGATTTTCTACTTCAGCTTTCTTCGATTTTTTAACCTTTTTTGCTGGTTTTTCGTCGTTGTTATCTTCTTTGGAATCTTTATTTGATTTTCTTTCAGAAAGACCTTCAATAATAGATTCTGCAACGTAAGAAACCACTTTGTCGATGGATTTTGAAGCATCATCGTTTGATGGGATCACATAATCTACCTCGCGAGGATCAGAATTTGTGTCGACCATTGCAAAAATTGGAATGTTTAATTTTTGAGCTTCTTTAATCGCAATGTGTTCTCTGGTGATATCAACTACAAATAAAGCGGCCGGAAGGCGGCTCATATCTGCTATAGAACCAAGGTTTTTATTCAATTTGGCTCTTAAACGATCTACCTGTAGTCGTTCTTTTTTGGAAAGCGTGTTGAAAGTACCGTCTTTTTTCATCCTGTCGATAGAGGCCATTTTTTTAACGGCTTTTCTAATGGTGATAAAGTTGGTAAGCATTCCACCGGGCCATCTTTCTGTGATGTACGGCATATTTGCTCTTTCAGCTTGTTCTGCAACTATTTCTTTTGCTTGTTTTTTGGTAGCAACGAATAAGATTTTTCTACCACTGGATGCAATTTTATGAAGAGCCTCTCCGGCTTCTTTCATTTTTGCAGCACTTTTATAAAGGTTTATAATGTGAATTCCGTTACGCTCCATATAAATATAGGGCGCCATGTTTGGATTCCATCTTCTTGTAAGGTGTCCAAAATGTACACCTGCATCAAGTAATTCTTTTACTTCTACTTTGTTTGCCATTTTTGTAATAGTTTACGTTCTGTTGAGATAGCAACAGCCAAGTGGCTACTTTAATTTAAGTACGGCCTTGGTTGTTTAGATGCTAAACTAACCTCCGACACTTCGACAAGCGCAGTGACATTGGAGCAACAACAAAAATCTTTGATTTTTAAATGAACTTTTCCTTCTTTCTGAAGGACAATAATTTTAACGTTTAGAGAACTGGAATTTCTTACGGGCTTTCTTCTGTCCGAATTTCTTACGCTCTACCATTCTTGGATCTCTTGTTAAAAGACCTTCTGGTTTAAGAGTGCTTCTGTTTTCAGCATCTAGTTCTACCATCGCTCTGGATAATGCCAGACGAATAGCTTCTGCCTGTCCTGTAATACCACCTCCATAAACGTTGATCTTAACATCGAAATTTTCTTCATTTCCAGTCATGTTAAGAGGTTGCATAACTTTAAATACCAGAGTTCCGGTAGTAAAGTATTCGTTCAGGCTTTTTTTGTTTATGGTAATATTACCATTACCCTGGCTAACATAAGCCCTGGCCACAGCCGTTTTTCTACGACCAATCTTGTGAATAACCTCCATTACTTAAGATCGTTTAGGTTAATAGTTTTAGGTTTTTGGGCAGTTTGATCGTGTTCAGATCCTGCATAAACCTTTAAATTACTGAATATTGCTGCGCCTAATTTGTTTTTAGGAAGCATTCCTTTTACCGCATTTTCAATAAGTCTTTCAGGTGCTTTATTGAATAATTCGGAAGCAGTTAGACTGCGTTGACCCCCAGGATAGCCGGTGTGGCGAATGTATTCTTTAGAATCCCATTTTTTTCCTGTTAAGTTGATTTTTTCTGCATTGGTAACAATTACGTTATCTCCGCAATCAACGTGTGGGGTGAAATTAGGCTTGTATTTACCTCGAAGCAGCTTTGCCACTGCAGAGGAAAGACGACCCAATGTCTGACCTTCAGCATCTACGTGTACCCAATCCTTGGTCACGGTAGCCTTGTTGGCCGATACTGTTTTGTAGCTTAATGTGTCCACACTAAATTAATTTTACTTGTTATTAAACATTCCATTTCCATTTCCAGATCTTTCAATCGTGAAAACAGGGGTGCAAATGTACAATTATAAATTCAGTTTACAAATAGCCTTTCAATTAATTATTGAAGAGGAAAGTTTTGAATATCAAACACTTTAGAATGCTCTAATTATACTTCAAAAAAACTTTAACAAAAAAGGTGGTGCTGTCGGAAATAAAAGATTTT
>JBAVQO010000430.1:0-1837 GCA_049694135.1 Gillisia sp.
ATGATCCTAATGGTTTACATGATGAAGTTCTTCTTCAGCTGTATTACGATATGCTTAAACCAAGATTAATAGAAGAAAAAATGCTGATTCTGCTTCGGCAGGGAAAAATTTCTAAATGGTTTAGTGGTATAGGGCAGGAGGCGATCGCAGTGGGAGTTACCGCGGCACTTCAGCCAGATGAGTATATTTTACCTATGCACCGCAATTTGGGAGTTTTCACCAAAAGAGATATCCCGCTTTACAGGCTGATTTCGCAATGGCAGGGCAAAGCAAGCGGTTTTACTAAAGGAAGAGACCGTAGTTTTCATTTTGGAACCCAGGAGTTTAAGATCGTTGGAATGATCTCCCATTTAGGCCCACAACTAGGAGTGGCCAACGGGATTGCTCTGGGGCATAAGCTTAGGAATGAAAAAAAGCTGACTGCCGTTTTTACGGGAGAAGGGGGCACGAGCGAAGGCGATTTTCATGAAGCGCTAAATATTGCTTCGGTGTGGGACCTGCCTGTTTTGTTTTGTATAGAAAATAATGGCTACGGGCTTTCAACGCCCACCCGCCAACAATATAATATTGAAGATCTTTATCTGCGTGGAGCGGCTTACGGCATAGAAGCTCATAAGATCGACGGCAATAATATTTTGGAAGTCTATAATAAGGTATCTGTTTTTGCAGAAAGCATCAGGAAAAATCCGCGGCCGATACTTTTGGAATTCAAGACTTTCAGAATGAGAGGCCACGAAGAAGCCAGCGGTACGAAATATGTTCCAGATGAGCTTTTACATGAATGGGGCCAAAAAGATCCTATTTCGAATTTTAAAAGTTTCCTTGAGACTTCCGGAATTATTTCTGAAGAAATGGATAATCGTGTTCAGGAGGAGATAAAAGCTGAAATAGAGGAGAATTTGCAACTCGCTTTTAAAGAGTTACCCATAGAATCCACTTCCACCAAAGAATTAGATGATGTTTATGAACCTTTTCATTATGAAGTACTTGACATAGAATCTTCTTCGGAAGAGATACGTTTTGTAGATGCGATTTCGGCAGCTTTAAAAGAGTCGATGCGCAAACATTCCAGTCTTGTGCTTATGGGGCAGGACATAGCAGATTATGGAGGCGTCTTCAAAATCACGGAAGGGTTTTTAGAAGAATTCGGGGAGGAAAGAGTTCGGAATACACCCATTTGCGAATCGGGAATTATTGAAGCCGCGATGGGTTTATCTATAAATGGAATGAAGGCGATGGTGGAATTGCAGTTCGCCGATTTTGTAAGTTCGGGCTTCAATCCTGTAGTAAATTATCTTGCCAAAAGTTATTACCGTTGGAACCAGCATGCAGACGTGGTACTAAGGATGCCTTGTGGTGCAGGCGTTGGCGCAGGACCTTTTCACAGTCAAACCAATGAAGCATGGTTCACTAAAACTCCGGGCTTAAAGGTGGTTTATCCCGCTTTTCCAAAGGACGCAAAAGGTTTGTTGAACACTGCTTTTAACGATCCGAATCCTGTCCTGTTTTTTGAACACAAAGCACTCTATAGGAGTATCCGGCAGGAAGTTCCTTCAGAATATTTCACCATTCCTTTCGGCCAGGCTGCACTGCTCAAGGAAGGTGATAGTCTTAGTATAATTACCTATGGTGCTCCGGTGCATTGGGCCCTCGACGCTTTAGAGGAATTACCCGAGCTACAGGTGGATCTTTTAGATTTGCGATGTCTTCAGCCTTTAGATAAGGAAAGCATTATCACATCGGTACAAAAAACGGGAAAGGTTCTATTGATTACAGAAGATACATTATTTGGCAGTATAGCTTCAGACATTGCCGCCATGATCGCCGAAGAATGTTT
>JBAVQO010000431.1:0-1520 GCA_049694135.1 Gillisia sp.
GTATTATATTGAAGCCGGAGAAGGCTTCATATCGGGGGCGACGAAAAAACTTCATTTAAAACCGGGGCATCTTTACCTTATCCCAAGTTTCACGCTTTGCAACCTAAAGTGTGAAAATTATTTAAGCCAGTATTTTATTCAATTTTTTGAGGAGTCACCAGATGGGAATTCACTGTTTAGGATTAATCGGGAGCCTATGGAAATCAAGGCAAAGGACCTGGATATTATTCTATTCAAAAGACTTTTAAAGATCAATCCAGGAAGGGGAATTAATAGATCTGATAATCCTGAGGTTTATGAGAAAGAGAAATTTTATAAAGAGTATAGAAGTTTGAATAAAAGAATGAATACCTCTAACCGATTTGAAACCCAGGGAAGCATTTTGATATTATTATCCCGTTTCATGAAACTCATTAAGCTTGAACCAAAAGAGACAGATCAGATTCCTTCTGTAATTCTGGATGCCATCCATTATATTCAATTGAACCTGGGCAACAGCATAACTGTAGGCGATCTCGCTGCGCATGCGAATCAAAACAGGGATTATTTTTCCAGACAATTCCTCAAACACACCGGGCAGAGACCCTTAGGCTATATACATGAGAAGCGTGTAGAAAGAGCACAATATCTAATGGTAACAACAAGTAAAACGCTTTTGGACATTGCCATAGAAACGGGTTTTAATAACTTACAGCATTTCTCTAAAATCTTTAAACAAGTAGTAAAAATTCCACCGGGGGCATATCGAAAACAAAGTAATAGACTTACCTCCTACAATAGCTAGACGACATTATTTCAATCTACTGAGACTTAAAAAGTTGTTGCAATCACCGGAAAAATAAGATTGATAGCTATTTTTCTAATATGAGGTACAATTTTAAACGAGATCAGGGCTTGTTTAAAGAATTTTTCGATAAAATTCTATGGACAAAGTGTGCCTGAATTTTGGAACCGTCATTCCCCTCCTGCGTTAGGTGCTTCGGAGCTCCTAGAATCAAAACGGAGTCTTGGGCAAGGTCAGCAGTAAAACCTTCCTCCCTAAGATTTCTTCCATGATTTAGGGCCCTTCCGTGGGTCCCCAGGATTAGACCGATAGTTTATCTGAGAAGGTTTTTGCCACCTGCTTGGAAGAACCTAATCCATCAATTCCCAATTCAATCACATCTCCGGCTCCAACATACAATGGAGGTTTTAAACCCATTCCAACCCCAACGGGCGTACCTGTAGATACAATGTCTCCCGGCAACAAGGTCATAAAATGACTGATATAACTCACTAATTGTGGAATTTTAAATATGAAATCTGAGGTATTGCTATTCTGCATCAGTTTATCGTTCAGCTTTAACCATAGGTTCAGATTATGGGGATCTTCAATCTCATCTTTGGTCGCCAGGAATGGTCCTAAAGGAGCAAAAGTATCACAACTTTTGCCTTTCACCCATTGCCCCTGACGTTCTAATTGATAAGACCGTTCACTGTAATCGTTGTGTAAAACATAACCTGCAACATGATCCATTGCG
>JBAVQO010000432.1:0-3662 GCA_049694135.1 Gillisia sp.
CCATCGATATAATCATCAGCCAGTTCATTTGTAACCGTTATATGATCTATCATATTATCTGATGAAACATAAGATCTAAAACCATTTTCGCTTAATGCTTTGGTCAAGATAGCATAATTACCGGTATCGCTGGCATAGGCTTCATAAGAAGAGACAGTAGTAGAAACATTTGATACAGTTTCATCCACATCATCGTTATAATCTCCAAGAATTAAGACGTTTGCATTGGCATAATATGTATCCAGAGAATCCTTTAGTACCTCCACATCATATTTTCGCATATCATATTTATTCTGATCCTCCCCGCTGGTATTGGCCCTTGCATGTAGCTCTACAAAATCTATTTGCTTTGTTTGTCCATTCACGGTTACAGTCGCTTCCAGCATAAATGGAAGGCGACCACTGGCATAAAATCTGGTATGATCGCTATCCGGATAGTCGGAAAGTAGAGAATCATCTCCCCCATTATAATAAGGATGAACAGATGTAAACATTGCTCTGGCCTTTAAAACAGAAACCACGTCTTTTTTAAAGATGAATCCCACGCGTTGGCCTCCCGGCTCATTAGGATACGAAGTAGCATCAGAAAGCACATAATCATATCCATCCATTTCGGAAACCATTTGGGCAAATAAATCCACATCAGAAACTTCTTCAACCCCAATAATATCAGGATTTAAAGCCAATATTTTTTCTTTCACCGCATTCTTCTGAATCTCATCAGAATTAGGCTGACCGGCAGCAGGAGAATTCGTTTCATCTCCAAACCATTCAATATTCCAGGCAGCAACATCAAGCGTTAAATCCTGTGAGATTGAAGAATCTTCTCCAGAGTTATCATAGGGTCCTGCACAGGGAATATCACTGGCAACACGAACTAAAAATTCCGGAGCATTATTATAAGAACCTACTATTCCAGTCACTGTTTCACAACCCTCTGGAATAGCCTTCCCAATAAGCTCTGACGCATTTGCATCTATTCTTAGGGTAACCTGTCCACTGGCATCCGTAATGGTATAATTTTGATTTCCGAATATTAATGTACCGGCATCTTCACGGGCAAAATCAACATTTTTGATCGTAACTAATTTATCCTTATAGTTGGCAAGATCTGCAATGTTGGTTTCCACTGGTGTAATGGTATGATTTGCTGTTCCTTCATTATCCACACGATCTACAGGATTAATTTCTATCTGCCCGTAATACACCACTTTTGTTCCTGTTACCGTAATGGAATCTCCTATTTTAAAATTACCATTCCCATACACTTTTGCATCATAAATTGCCATTCCGCCGCTTTTATCCTGAATATAGGCCGGACCTCCAAACTGGTCGCTTGCGGTTATAGTTCCTGTAATTGTAACGGTGGTATTATCTGCCGCTGCTTTTGCTTCGGCTATAGATAACAATTCGGTTTGAGGTGGTAAGGTTCCGTTTTCATATCCCGGAGTCGGATCTGTAGCAATAAAGCTTTTCGTATTCCTTGCTCCTCCACTTCCATTGGGAATTCTTTGTAAGGATTCAATAGAGCCATTCCCATTAGCATCTTCATCCAACTGAAGTTGCCCGTTATTGAGTAAAGCTAATAATTCATTATCGGTGGCATCTCCTGTTCCGTATACTACTGCGTCTATTAAATTTGCTGTAGATAAGGCCGAACTGGGAGGGAAATTTGAAGCTGAATCTTTATATAAAGCAACTGCGTCTGCTCCATTCTGAATAAACCCATTACTTACTACATAATTCACGTTTTTTACATTGGCATCTCCCAGTACAAAATATCCCTGAGCATTGGTAGTGTAGCCTGTAAGATCGAAAGTGTTATAAGCTAAATCGTTGCTTCCATTATAAAAAACTAAAATAAACCCATCCAACGGCACATTTCCCACACCACCATCATATATTTCTATAAATTCTTCAGTATCACTACCGGGAGTATCCGCATCAGTTTCATTTATAACAAGATCAACTTTCTGGGTAAGATTGGAATTTATTGTTCCGGGAGTTGGCAACGCCTGAACATAGGTATTTGTATTCTGCAAATCTCCACTACCATTAGGATAACGCTGAGATGAAAATTTAGCTGCATTCCCTGTTTCATTCTCATTAACTTGTGGTTGTCCGCTGTTTAACAGAGTCAGTAAATCTGGTACATCAGCATCATCGGTATCATATACAAAGGCATCCATCAATCCAGTGGTAGTGATCGCTGTTCCATTGGCAAAAGCTTCATCGGCAGTATAAACAGCTACCGCATCTGCCCCATTCTGGATTTTATTTGATGTTATTACAAAATCCACATTGGCAACATCTGCATCGCCAAGAACAAAATATCCGTTCGCATTTGTGCTGTAGCCATCGAGATCATAGGACATATAACTTTCGGAATTCGAACCGTTATAAAAAACAATCACTTTTCCATCAAGTGAAGTATTACCCACTCCTCCATCGTAAAGTTCCACAAATTCCAGCCCGTCGGTTCCTTCTGTATCAGAATCCACTTCGTTTATAAATACGGTTACCGGAGTTACGGCACCTCCAAAATCCTGATTTTGATTGATTTCATCATAGGTAGAAGGTAAGGCTTCCTGCCAGGTGAAATCGGAATATTTGGTTCCGGAACCTCCCAACTGAAGGGAATATCCTGCCGGTGTAGAAGAATTGCTTTCCTCCACACTTATATCGGTACTTTCTAATCCTGCCGCGGGTCCATCAACAGCGGTAAAACTGCCTTCATAACTCAAAAATTGAACTACTGTAGTTCCATCTTTTACCAACGCAAAACCGTCTGGAGATCCGTTCTGAAGTCCGCTAATAGGAAAAAATATCATTCCATATCCTCCTTGTTTATCAGGAATAATTCCACTTAGCGCTACCGGGCCGTCACTCATTGCATCTCCCCCGTTGTATATTTCGATGCTATATAACGAAAGATCTGTTCCTGCCGGACCAGCAATTTCAACACCTTCACCTGTATCCTCGCTGATATTATCGTAATGTATTTCGTTGATAAAAGCCAGTTCTTCTGAAGTAGAATTCCCAAAAGCCTGATCGTTATTTACAGCACCAAAAGTACTCGCGGCTTCAGGCTGCCAGGTGAAATATTCATACATCGTTCCTGAACCTGCTAGCTGAAGAGAAAAATCGGCAGGAGTGGATACGCCTTCTTCTACTCCAATATCCGTACTTTCCATGCCTGCTGCCGGACCATCAACAGGAGTAAAAGTTCCTTCATAACTTAAAAATTGCACCACATGATTAGCAGCATCAACAAGGGCCAATCCATCGGGACTTCCATTTTGAATTCCCGTAGTAGCAAAATTTAAAAACCCGTAGCCGTTTTGCGAATCGGGTATTGTACCTGTTAAATCCACAGTAAAATCCACTTTTAACTGAGTGGAAGAACCATTGTACATGACCAGGCTCCATCCAGTAAGATCGGTTCCGGCAGGGCCTGCGATTTCAACTCCTTCATTTACATCGCCGCTTGCATTTTCATAATGAAGTTCATTAATGAATACCGACGTTTGAGCAGAAAGAAAATTAAAAAATAAAAGACAGCCTGTTAACAGACTTAAAAAAGGTAGTTTTTGTTTCATAGTAGAGCTATTTAATTAACCGGCTTACAAGAAACAAAAATATTGCAGGTTTCTCCTTATGTA
>JBAVQO010000433.1:0-4676 GCA_049694135.1 Gillisia sp.
AGGCACCGCTCCAGCTATAGTCTTCGCCGCTGTTTTGGCCGGTAATCTGGAAAACTCCCATATTGGCATTGTTGAGTTTTCCGAGAGAGCCGCCGCTGTTCTTCGCGATTTTTTCAGCTCGCAAACGGGCATCTTCAGTGGCTTTTGAAATCATTTCTATTTTAAGATCGGAGAGTTTTGTGTAATAGTATCGGGGTGGGGTAGAGTTAAACTGTACTCCTTTATTAAGCAATTCTGTAATCTCCCGGGAGACATTTTCGATCAATTCCACATCTTTCGATTCGATTTTTACCGATTGCACCAGCTCATATCCTTTAAAAACACTTCCCACAAAATTCCCGTTCTGGTATTGATTTTCACGTTGTTCGTTGGTTTGTACAGAATTAAACACGAAATTTTCAGCTTTAATTCCGTTGTCCAGCAGGTATTTTTTTACCGTTTCCTTGTCGGCATTTAAATCCTCATACGCCTGTTTTAAATTCACATTGGTCCGGCTGAATTGGCCTTCCCACACGATTAAATCTGAAGTAAAATTTTCGCTTCCGGAACCTGTGACTGAGATTACCCCGGGTGGATTTGCCCTTTTGATGTAGGAATTGCCTAAGAAATACGCAGCAAATACAATGGCAATGGCAAATATTATGGCACTTAAATATTTCATAGTTAAACATTTCAATTTACCTGAAAGATATTAAAATTATATAAACGCATAGGGCATAATAACCGCAAATTCTTACTTTTGCCTATGCAAAAAAATGTACTAATTCTTGATTTTGGTTCGCAGTACACGCAATTAATCGCACGCCGTGTTAGAGAGTTGAATATTTACTGCGAAATCCATCCTTACAACAAACTTCCAAAGAACCTTTCAGAATTTAAAGCGGTCATTTTATCGGGTAGTCCTTTTTCGGTGCGGGCAGAAGATGCTCCCCATCCTGATCTTACCAATCTATGGGGGAAAATGCCCATTTTAGGAATTTGCTACGGAGCGCAATATTTCGCACATTTTCATGGCGGAAAAGTAGAGCCTTCTGAAACAAGGGAATATGGCCGCGCAAATTTATCGGTGATAAAAGACGACGAAAAACTGTTTGAAGGAATATCAGAAAATTCCCAGGTATGGATGAGCCATAGCGATACCATAAAAGAATTGCCTGAGCACGGGGTGCGGCTGGCAAGTACTATAGATGTTTTAAATGCAGCTTATCGAGTAGAGGGGCAGAACATTTGGGGCATTCAGTTTCATCCTGAAGTCTACCATTCTACAGATGGGAAACAGTTGCTCGAAAATTTTCTTGTAAAAATAGCGGGGGTAGAACAATCCTGGACCCCTGAAGCTTTTGTGGAACTCACGGTGTCACAGCTTAAAAAGAAAATAGGTGACGAAAAAGTAGTTCTGGGGCTTAGCGGAGGCGTGGATTCTTCGGTGGCGGCTGTTCTTCTGAATAAAGCCATCGGAAAAAATCTCTATTGCATTTTTGTAAATAACGGATTGCTGAGGAAAGGTGAGTTTGAAAGTGTGCTCGATCAATACAAAGGAATGGGATTAAATGTAAAAGGAGTAGATGCTTCGGCACGATTTCTGGATGCCTTAAAGGGAATTTCGGATCCTGAAGAAAAGAGAAAGAAAATAGGAAACGCTTTTATAGAAGTTTTTGATGATGAAGCCCATCATATAAAAGATGTGAAATTTTTAGGACAGGGAACCATTTATCCGGACGTTATTGAAAGTATTTCGGTAAGTGGTGGCCCTTCGGCAACCATAAAATCACATCATAATGTGGGCGGGTTACCTGATTTTATGAAGCTGCAAGTGGTAGAACCACTAAAAATGCTTTTTAAAGATGAAGTAAGAAGGGTGGGAGCCGAATTGGGAATCGCAAAGGAACTATTAGGCCGCCATCCATTTCCGGGGCCGGGTTTAGCCATAAGAATTTTGGGAGATGTGACTGCCGAAAAAGTGAAAATTCTACAGGAAGTAGATCATATTTTTATCCAGGGACTTAAAGACTGGATGTTGTACGACAGAGTCTGGCAGGCAGGAGCCATTTTATTGCCCGTGAGTTCGGTGGGAGTAATGGGAGACGAAAGGACCTACGAAAAAGTAGTGGCTTTACGAGCAGTAGAATCTACCGATGGAATGACAGCAGACTGGGTAAACCTGCCTTATGAATTCCTTCAAAAAACCTCGAATACCATAATAAATCGCGTAAAAGGCGTTAATAGAGTAGTGTATGATATAAGTTCTAAACCACCGGCTACTATTGAATGGGAATAAAAAAGAATAAAATGAAGTATTTAATTATTATTTGCCTGTTCTTGCAGGTGTTTACAGCGGCTTTTGCTCAGGAGTACCAATATCATACAGTTCAGGCAGGCGAGACGGTCTACAGCATAGCCAGGGATTATAATATTTCTAAAGAAGCTATTTTTAAGTATAATCCAGATGCTAAAAATGGTATCCAGATAGGAACAAAACTGGTGGTGCCGGTAAAAGATGATTCTGCGAATCCTACAGATTCTGCAGATAATTCTTCAAAAGAGGTAGCGACTTTTACCACTCATAAAGTTGAAAAAAAGGAGACCTTGTATGGACTTTCCAAAGAATATAATGTTAGTATCGAGGAACTTAAGCGATACAATAATCAGCTGTATTCCAAAGAATTGCAGCTGGGAGATGTAATACGCATTCCGGTTTATGCGAAACCGGAAACTTCCGTGCGAAGATCTTCAGAAAAAGAAGCGCCTTCTGCACAGGTATCAAAAACACGGGAACATATAGTTTTACCTAAGGAAACCAAATATGGAATCGCCCGCAAGTACGGAATGACGGTAAAGGAACTCGAAGAGCTAAATCCCACTGTAGGGATATTACATCCGGGAATTATGCTGAAGGTGAGCACCAATGTAATTGAAGGCCCGGTAATAATTACGAGCGATAACTTTAAATTTTACGAGGTAAAACCCCAGGAAACATTGTATAGCCTTACCCGAAGATTTCAGGTGGAAACCGACAGTTTAATAGCCTTAAATCCTGCTCTTAAAGACGGATTAAAATCGGGCATGATCTTATAAGTACCCACGAAAGATGCTTCCGGAAAAGAATTGAGCGAAAATCCAGAGCAGATGTTCAACCCTTCAGAAACCGAAACTGCAGATCTGACCAGCAATCTTACTGATTTTAGCACAAAAAATGTTGCCTTGATGCTTCCGTATAGTTTAAGCAGCATTAAAAATGATTCTGTCAGCAATGAAGCAGATATTATAAAAAACAATCGTGTTCTAAGAATTTCACTGGATTTTTACAGTGGCGTGCTCATGGCGGTGGAAAAAGCCAAGGCATTAGGCATATCTACCAATTTAAAAGTTTACGATACTCAACAACAGCCCACAAGGGTTCAAAATCTCATAATGGCAGGTGATTTTAGTGGAACCGATGTGGTTATAGGCCCATTATTACAGTCCACTTCAGAAGAAGCAGCTTCTATGTTAGTAAGCAAAAATATTCCTGTAATTTCACCCATGACCAACCGGGAGCTAAAACCTCTTCCCAATTTGTACCAGGCGCGCCCGAGCGATGATATGTTGCGGGAGGCTATGATTGAATATATTGCTCAGCATTCGCAGGATAAAAATGTTGTAATAGTGGCAGATGCAGCTTCAGGAGGTATAAGAAACAAGCTTGTTTCTGCCTTGCCGGGGGCTCATATTGTTGGCACGGCTAACCATAATATTTCGGAAGCCACTTTGAATCAGGCCTTAACGGCCGGTCGTGAAAATTGGGTGATAGTAGAAACCGAGAGTGTGGCGCTTTTAAGCAGCACGATTTCGGCTCTTAATCGCATTTCCCGCGACAAGACCATCACCATGTTTACCACAGATAAAAATCATTCTTATGAAAGCGATGCGATTTCCAATGAACAATTAGGGAATTTAAAGTTGCATTATCCTTCAGAATATCGCGAATTCGACGAAAACAGAAGCGATGAATTCGTAGATGCGTTTAAAGAAAAATATGGTGTCATTCCTAATAAATATGCTGTAAGAGGGTATGATCTTACGCTGGATGTTCTGCTAAGACTAGCAGCGATGGGTTCTCTCGAAAAATCTGTAAGTGAGAATATAGTTACTCAATATGTAGAAAATAAGTTCTTATACCGGCCTAAGCCAAACGGAGGATTCTATAATGATGCAGTCTATATTATGCATTTAAATCCCGACCTTTCCTTAAGCCCTTCAAATTAAGAGATATGACTTCAAAAGTGATTTATAAAGGTGATTTACGCACCGAATGTGAGCATCTGCAAAGCGGCTCCAAATTTATAACCGATGCTCCGGTCGATAACCAGGGAAAAGGAGAAGCTTTTTCTCCAACAGATACCGTGGCCACTGCCTTAGCTTCCTGTATGCTCACTATTATGGGAATAAAAGCCCGGGATCATGAAATTAATATCGAAGGAACTTATGCCGAAGTTACCAAAACCATGGCCTCTCAGCCCCGCCGCATTTCCAAAATTGAAGTCAGGATCTTTGTAAAGGGGGAAATGACCGATAAAGACAGAACTATTCTTGAAAATGCTGCTAAAACCTGTCCTGTGATTCACAGTATACACCCTGATATTAAAAAGGATATTACTTTCAGTTATTAAATGAAAGTTGTGGTGTTGTTTGCGGCT